>JAZQRF010000125.1:0-2420 GCA_045629485.1 Pelobium sp.
CAATGCTTATATTGCAACTCTAAATTTTCAAAAAAAGCTATAACCCATAAAGTTATGTTATCAAAGATTAATTTTACCCAAACTCAGGCTTATCAATACCTTTCAGACCATCTGGTAGAGATTTCAGACAAGCACATCAAAGATCTTTTTAAACAAGATCCTCAGCGTTTCGAAAAATTCTCTATCTTTTTCAATGATATTTTTCTTGACTATTCTAAAAACAGAATAGATGAAAAGACTGTAGCTCTTTTAATCCAGCTAGCAAAAGAATGTAACCTTGAGAATGCCATCCAATCTTTAATGAATGGCGAAAAAATAAACGAAACAGAGAACAGAGCTGTTTTACATACCGCGTTAAGGAACAGAAGCAATACACCTATTCTTGCAGACGGGAAGGATGTGATGCCTTTAGTAAATCAGGTTTTAGCTAAGATGAAGAAGTTTTCGGAAGCCATCATCAGCGGTAGCTGGAAAGGGTACACCGGAAAAGCAATTACCGATGTGGTGAATATTGGAATTGGCGGCTCAGACTTAGGTCCGGTAATGGCAACAGAAGCTTTAAAAGCATATAAAAATCATTTAAATCTTCATTTTGTTTCTAATGTTGATGGCACCCATATTGCAGAAACTCTGAAAAAGGTTAATCCCGAAACCACTTTATTCTTAGTGGCTTCTAAAACTTTTACCACACAGGAAACCATGGCTAATGCAAACTCTGCCCGCGAGTGGTTCTTAAACTCCGGCGCTGCAGAAGCTGACATAGCCAAACATTTTGCCGCACTTTCTACGAATACAGAAGGCGTAAGCAAGTTTGGTATTGATACCGAAAACATGTTCGAGTTCTGGGATTGGGTAGGCGGCCGTTACTCTTTATGGAGTGCGATTGGATTACCTATCGCCTTAAGCGTGGGCTTCGATAATTTCGAGGAGCTACTTACGGGTGCTCATGAAATGGACAACCATTTTAGAACAGAAGAATTTGAACAAAACATCCCGGTTGTTTTAGCACTTCTTGGAATTTGGTACAATAATTTCTTTGAAGCAGAAACCCATGCTATTTTACCTTACGACCAATACATGCATCGCTTTGCTGCCTATTTTCAGCAGGGAGATATGGAAAGCAATGGTAAATATGTAGATAGAGGCGGAGAAGCAGTAAATTATCAAACCGGTCCGGTTATTTGGGGCGAACCAGGCACCAATGGCCAGCATGCTTTCTATCAGCTGATTCACCAGGGAACAAAACTCATACCTTGTGATTTTATTGCTCCTGCAAAATCTCATAACCCCCTGGGAGAGCACCATACCTTATTACTTTCTAATTTCTTTGCACAAACAGAAGCTTTGATGAATGGCAAAACGGAAGAAGAAGTAAGAGCAGAATTAACAGGAAAGAGTAATGAAGAAATAGAGAAAATTGCGCCCTTTAAAGTTTTTGAAGGGAACAGACCTACCAACTCTATTATGGTTAAGAAAATTACCCCAAGAGTGCTAGGCTCTCTTTTAGCAATGTACGAACATAAAATATTTGTACAGGGTGTGATTTGGAATATCTTTAGTTTCGACCAGTGGGGTGTAGAATTAGGAAAGCAACTTGCCGGAAAAATTTTACCTGAATTAAAAAATGAAGATGAAATTAATTCCCATGATTCTTCTACAAATGGCTTAATTAATCTTTTTAAAGAGTGGAGATAATCCTCCACTTTTAATAATTTGTAATAACAATATTCAAAGTTTAACCGTTATAAAAACAAAAAAACAAATTAGATGAAAAAAGCATTTCTATTCTCCGCAGCTTTAATCTTATCTGTAAGCTTACATACTATAGCACAGGAAGAAGTTAAAGCCAAAACTGAGGTAAGCAAGCCTGCACCTGCAAGTCCGCCGGCAACTGTTACCGAAACTTTAAAAAATGGAACAACAGTAACCATTAATTATGCACAGCCGGCTGTGAAAGGAAGAACTATCGGGAAAGACATTGCTCCTTACGGTAAAGTTTGGAGAACAGGGGCAAATGCTGCGACGCAGTTTGAAGTGAATAAAGAGGTCAAAATTAACGGACAGACTTTACCTGCCGGAAAATATTCTTTATTTACCATTCCAGGAGAAAAAGAATGGACCATTATTTTAAATAAAACCTGGGATCAGTGGGGTGCTTACAAGCATACAGAAGCTGATGATGTTTTACGTTTTACTGTAAAACCCGGCAAAGCTAATGAGTTTACAGAAAGGCTTACTTTTAACATCGAAAAATCAGGAAAAGTTTCTTTATTATGGGGAGATGCTGATGTTAGCATTACTGTTAAATAAGCGAGTTATATAACATAAAAAAAAGCGAACTTCACGGTTCGCTTTTTTTATGTTATATTTTTTAAAGCGGTTTCTCCAGGCCCCTTTTCTTCAAAAGATACTTCACTTCC
>JAZQRF010000126.1:0-10671 GCA_045629485.1 Pelobium sp.
TTCTGTTGCTAAATATTTAGAAGAAACAGAGACACCCATCAAATTAATAGGATACGATTTCTTAGAGGAGAATATTAATTTCCTTAAACGAGGAACTATAGACTTTTTGATCTGCCAAAAACCTCAGGAACAGGGCTACAAAGGAATAATGGCTTTGTACAGCCGTCTTGTTCACTCTTCTTCAATTGATAAGCAGCAATATATGCCAATTGATATCATAACAAGGGAGAATTATCAATATTATAGGAATTAAAGTGGGGATCTATATTTTTTATTTGCTTTTTATAATATAATATTTAAATTCGTTTAACGGTAACGTTAACGAATTTCAGAATTAGAGTGTTATTTATTTAAAATCGCTTAGCGCTTTCTTGAGTTTTAATGGATTTACAGCAACAAATTAGTACCATTATTAAAAATCGTTAACGTTACCGAGAGGTGTTGCGTTTGAGACCAAACTTTTCAGATCATTTAAATGGAGTACCGATCTAAATGTTGCTTCCGGATAGACTTAGGGATTAATTTCATGTGAATATTAAGAATAACAATTATTAATAACCATACTAAAATTTATATGATGAAAAACAAACAACTCATCGTTCTTTTTATGCTCATTCTGGGATTGTTGCCTTTTTGTTTAAAAGCGCAAAATCCACAAAACAGAAGTATTACAGGGCAGGTGAAAGATGAAGTAAATGGAGAAGTGCTACCTGGTGTCTCTGTTTCCCTATTGTCTACAGGAAAAGGAGTTTTGACAGATAAGGACGGTAATTTTAAGATCCAAATTTCAGGTAGTAATCCTGTATTAGTGTTCACTTATATGGGATATAAAAAGCATTCAGTAAATATTACTAACCAAACTAGGCTTGATGTAAAACTCAGTGGAGACATTGTGAAACTTAGTGAGGTAACTGTTACGGTAGGCTACGGCACACAGAAAAAAAGAGAAGTAACTGGTGCGGTTGGTTCTGTGTCTGGCAGTCAAATGGAAACCCATGCACTTGGAGACATCAATACAAGTTTACAGGGGAAAATAGCTGGCTTGCAAATTACCTCTAATTCTGGGGAGCCTGGTGCAGGGGCAACAGTACGTATTAGGGGAGCCTCTTCTGTAAATGGGAGCAGCCAGCCTTTATATATTGTAGATGGGGTGCCTATTAATACAGAAACTTATTCCGGTGGTTTGGTAGACGATGCTTCAACTTTTAGTCCTTTAGCAGATATTAATCCAGCGGATATTGAATCTATAGAGGTTTTAAAAGATGGAACAGCTTCAATTTATGGTTCCAGGGCATCTAACGGAGTAATTATTATCACTACAAAATCTGGGAACAATCTTAAGAAGCCCGTATTAAGGTTTTCTGCCAATACCAGTATGGCCGAATTAGGCCGAACAGTAGGTGTATTAAACGGCCCGCAATGGAGGAGCGCATATATTGATGCTATCTATAATAGTACTGGTCAGATGACAACAAAAGTATCTGTAATAGATTCTCTTCATCCCTACTATTCTAAAACTATCGATTGGCATGATATCATGTATCGGCAAGCATTGCAATACAAAGCTGATGTAAATATAAGCGGAGGTTCTAAAGACAATAGCGTTAACTATTACATAAGTGCTGGCTATAAAAACCTCGATCCTATTGTAACCTCAACAAAATATAAACAGGGTACAGCAACAGCAAAAGTCTATTACACTTTTAACAAAAGTATTTCCGGAAGTTCCTCTTTTAATCTTTCCACTACAGATTACAACCGTATTTTAACCGGACCGAGTGGACAGAGCGCCATTTACCAGGCATTAAGTACTATGCCTGTGTATAACCCCTATGATCCGTTAACGGGGCAACTAATTCCGCTTTTTGAGGGGAGCAAACCCAACCCATTAGCAATTGCCCAGCTTGCCGCAAATGGTATTAAAAGAAACAGGGTATTTGGAAACCAGGATATTAAAATATGGCTGGCAAAAAATTTAAGATTTACAACCAGTTTTGGAATTGATTATGAAACCGGCGAGATGACCAATTTTACGCCAACACGTCTTTTACCTCAGGGTCAGTTGAGCAGCTCCTCCTTACAAAATACCAATAATGGCTCTTTTATTAATGAGAACTTGTTAACCTATAAATACACTTATAATAAGGATCACAATTTCAACTTTTTGTTAGGCCAATCTTATCAGAAATATAAAAACAACAATGTTGATTTAACAGGAAGAGGCTTGGCTGATGCGCAATTGACAACCATTGGAGCCGCATCAGTGATTTCTTATTATATGCAAAGCATTTCCGAACATTCTCTGTTATCTTTCTTTGCAAGAGCAAATTATGATTATAAAGGGAAATACCTGCTTTCATTAGTGATGAGACAAGATGGTTCATCCCGTTTTGGCCCTGATAATAAATATGGCTACTTCCCATCTGTGTCTGCAGGATGGAGATTTAGTGAAGAATCATTCATTAAGGATCTAAACATATTCAATGAAGGAAAATTAAGAGGAAGCTTTGGAGTTACCGGAAACCAGTCTATAGGAAATTATGCATGGCAAGGAGGTTTTGTTAATAATGGGAGTTATTTAGGCCAGCCGGCTGTAATATTAAATGGTTATCCAAACTCATCATTAAAATGGGAAAACACGCAGCAAAGTAATTTAGGGCTTGATGTTTCCTTTTTAAGAGATAGAATATTATTCACTGCCGATGCTTACTACAAGAAAACAACAGGTTTGCTTTTTGATGTTACTGTACCTGGTACAACAGGTTTAAGCACCATTCCCGGAAACTTTGGTTCTTTACAGAATAAAGGGCTCGAGTTTACGCTAAGTACAGTTAATATTGTGGCTCCTTTTAAATGGAATTCGACCTTTACTTTTGCATTAAACCGAAACAAAGTATTAGAACTCCCAGATGGTCAGGACTATCGCCCGAATCTATTTAACATGGCAAGAGAGGGAGAACCCCTGGGTATATTCTACGGCCTAAGAGCTTTAGGCGTTTATTCCAGAGATGAGGATAATGCTTACGTCCGCAATGAAGCAACCGGAGAGGTTTTACCTTATAAACAGGGTTCTGCTAACGGAAAAATATTCAAAGGTGGAGACATGATTTGGGAGGATGTAAACCAAGACGGCATTATAAATGATGATGATATCCAAATTATAGGGGACCCAAATCCAGATTTTACAGGAGGATTCCAAAATGAATTTACTTATAAAAGTTTTACTCTTTCCGCTCTGTTTACCTATAGCTTTGGTGGAGATGTTTTCAATGAATTAAAGCGGAAACTGGATTCTTCTGCAGAAGATCAAAATTTTTCAATAGATCAGTTAAGAAGATGGAGAAAACCTGGTGATGTTACCGATGTTCCAAGATTGGTTAAAACGGATCCAATGTTAAACTATGCCGTTTCAAGTAGATTTGTAGAAGATGCCACTTTTGTAAGACTGCAAAATATAGCGCTTAATTATAAACTACCTACTAAATTCTTATCCCGTTTAAAACTGAGTGGAGCCACAATAGGCTTAAGCGCCTCAAATCTTTTTACACTGGGCTCTTATACAGGATATGACCCAGAGGTGAGTTCTTCTACCAACTCTTTATCAGCCGGAGTAGATAGAGGCGCTTTTCCTAGAACAAGATCTTATAACTTTTCATTAAATATTAATCTCTAAGAAAAATGGAAATGCACAGAACGATATATTACTTGCTTTTATTGATAAGTATAACAGGATTAACTTCCTGTAAAAAAGCCTTAGAATTTAATCCAATCACCGAGTATTCCAACTCCAATTTTTGGAAAGACACCACGCAAACCATGTCTGCCTTGAATGGTGCTTATACCCTGTTGCAGGCAGCAATGGCCCCGGAGGGAGTTTTTTACGGAGAGGCCCGGGCAGATAACGTAGTCGGAAATCTAACCTCCTTAAATACAGAGGCACTTAACCTTTTAACAAATAATGTCAATTCCAGTCTTAGGATAAGCAACTGGAGCCAGTTGTACGCTGTAGTAAACCAGGCGAATCTTGTGATTATGAATGCTAAAATCATGAAAGATCAGGGACTTTATGCCAATAAAATTGCCAGGTATAATTATGTCACTGGACAGGCTTATGCCCTAAGAGCTTTATGTTATTTTACGATGACCCGTTTATGGGGAGAATTGCCCATAGTTACCGAACCTTTAAAAGATGCCACAGATAATTACTATGTAGAAAGATCAGACACTTCAAAAGTGTATCAACAAATTGAAGCTGATTTAGATTCTGCAGCTTTACGCTTGCCTGCTACCTATTCAGCATCTCAATTCAACAGAGCTCAACTAACTTTAGGGGCTGTTAATGCAATATATACAGATTTATACATGTGGAGGCATCAATACGATAAGGCTTTGATAGCCGCTCAAAAAGTTATTGATAAAACTTCAAATTATACAGTAACTTCTTTATTAGATGCTACTGCTTTAGAAAATACTTCCTATGCTAAGATGTTTACAGCAGGAAATTCTTCAGAAAGTATATTTGAAATCGACTATAATTTTGCTGAAAGAGGTACAAGATCATTTTACATTCAGGTATATGGTGATTTAGGATTTCAGCCTGCTTTTATGATAAGTGTACCATTGATGACAAAATTCTCTCCTAATGATTTAAGAGCAAAAATCAGCTATGATGCAGATAGACGAGCAATCACAAAATTCTTTGAGAAAACAGGTTTTAACCGGGCTCAGATGGATGATAAAAATGTGATCCTCTATCGTCTTTCTGATATTCTGCTTTTAAAAGCAGAAGCGCTGAACCAGAAAAATCGTGTTCCGGAAGCTATAGCAATTGTTAATCAAATGCGAACCCGGGCCGGTGTGCCAGTACTTTTACCTGCCGACTATCAAGACCTTGACAAGGATGATATTGAGGATATTATTCTTGATGAACGCCAAAAGGAACTTTGTTTTGAAGGAAAACGTTGGTTTGATTTGGTACGAACAAACAAAGCTATAGAAGTTATGGGGCCTATTAATAGCGTAAGTAATGAAGAAAATTATTTGTGGCCAATATTCTTAAATGAGCTAAGGCTTAATCCACTTTTAAAACAGAATTCATATTATCAATAGCTTTAATTATTAAATTATGAAAAGGACATTAATTTATAAAAGCATTTTCGCAAGTATATTTCTTGTACTAAATATAAGCTGCGGCAAATTAGAATTACTAAAAAATGCCAGTCTCGAAGCGATAGATGCAGGAAGCAATCTAAAAGAGCTAACTTTCACTGGTTTCTTATCAAAGGATCATACTTCGGATTTAACTAATCTTAATCTCTTTGGTCAGGCTATAAATCAAGCTGGATTATCAGATTTTCTTGATGAGCCTGGAGATTATACCATGTTGTTTATGACTAATCAGGCTGTGAATGTTATGGTAACCAGTTTAGGTTATTCAAATCTTTCAGAAGTACCGCCAGTAGTATTAAAAAATATTTTATCCGATAATATTTTCAAAGGTCGCTTACATTCTTTTGATTTAGGATTAGGTGAAACTAAAAAATTCGAAACAATTAATGGAAACCATATATATTTTACCCGCAGCAGTACTTCTTCCAATGAGTATGTTTTAACTGCAAATAATTCATCCGATTTAAATTCCCCTTCGGCTACTATAAGAAGCCAGAATTTGGAATTTAAGAATGGAATTGCTCATGTAACAGATCAGTTTACATTTTATAAACTTAAAGATGCTGTGCCAGATGCTCCTTCTGGTGGTGTTGGTAATAGTACCGATACATTTTTTGTAAGTAAAGATGTTTTTATACAAAACGGTACAGCCAACCGAAGTAAGAATTTCAATAATACTACTAGTATTGATATGAAAAATTCTAATGGTAAAGATGTATCCGTGGATAGAATGGGATTGTTTCAGTTTCCTTTAACTACACCGTCGTTTGGGGATAAGATTGGTCTGGCTAAGTTAAACGTATATGTGTATTTTACTGGCCTAGCATCTTCTTTTTCTGCCTATGCCGGAGATAATACAGACTGGGATGAAACTCAGGTTACCTGGTTAACCGCCCCTGTGTATGATAGAATCAGCCTTGCAAATGCATCGTTAAATGCATCTTTTGCCGGATGGGTTTCTATGGAAATCACCCAGTTTGTCAATCAGCTTTATGGATCAGATAAAAGTTATGTAAATATATTAATGAACCATAACAACGATAACTTTGTTAAAGTTTATCCCAGAGAGTATTTATCGGGTAAATTTAAATCCTACATCACTGTTTCCAGTCCGCCTGAATCTATCCTAACCTTAGAGAACCAATCTGCCTTAACTGTTAGTACTGATAAGGGATTTGCAGCACTAAGTTTAGATAATCTTAAGATGAGGGGTACAACGGATAAAAATATCAAATATATAATAAGTAAAGCTCCATTAAATGGTTACCTGGTGAAATATGGTATTCCCTTGCTTAAAGGAAAAGACTTCTCTCAGGCAGATTTACTAAATGGATCAGTCAAATACCTGTATGCAGGCAGCGGAGCTTCAGATGAATTCGAAGTAGAGGCTAAAGATCATAATGGAGGCTATTATGAAACACCTATCAAAATAGCTGTCAATATTCAATAGTATCAATTAGTAATAAATAGATTATAATGAAAATAAACACTTTAACGCTTATCATATGCATGCTTAGCTTAACCGCTTTTTCTGCCATTTCCTGTAAAAAAGGAACATCAGAACTTGTTCAGCAAAGCAATAGAAAAGGGAGCAATTTTTATGTTGATGCCAGGAATGGTAACGATTCTAATAATGGGAAATCTGTAGATAAGGCATGGAAAACCCTTAATAAAGTTAACAACTACCTTTTTACACCCGGAGATTCTATTTTATTTAAATCAGGAGAAACCTGGAACGGACAGTTGGTGCCAAAAGGATCGGGTGCTGAAGGTTATCCAATTGTAATCTCAAGTTATGGCGGAACTAAAAAGCCATTAATTGATGGAAAAGGAATAGTTGAACAAGTTGTAAGATTAGAAGATGTAGAATACTGGGAAGTGCACAACTTGGAAATCACTAACAATTCTACAACTATAGGAAACAGGTTGGGCGTTTTAATTAAAGATAACGGAAAATCAAGAAAGCATTTTCATCTTAAAAACCTATATATCCATGATATTATGGGAGATTATGCTTTTGCGATGACTGGAAAAAACACCGGAGGAATTGGGATTATTGGAAGTGCTGCAACAAAATTTGATGATATTTTAATTGAAGATTGTGAAATTGCCAATGTGACCAGGGTAGGAATATTTTCTAATTTAACAGATGGTAAGGCTGCGGTAAAAGGAAACAGACCGATTACGAATTTTGTAGTAAGAAGAAATAAAATTCACCATTGTGCCGGTGATGGAGCGATCATCAGGTATGCTTACAGACCGCTGATAGAATATAACGAAGCATGGGAAAACCATAATGCTTCTGAAGATTTAGTAGGCTATGGTGTCGCTTTATGGTGCAGAAGTACAGACGAAGCAACTTTTCAGTACAATGAGGTCTACAATACACGTGGCGGAAAAGACGGACAGGCTTTTGATGCTGACGAAGATGCTTACCGTACAGTTATCCAGTACAACTATTCTCATGATAATGAAGGTGGGTTTGTATTGATTACCAGTACTTCAGAAGATGCGATTGTTCGTCATAATATCAGTGTAAACGATGGAATAAAAGGCCTGCATGTTTTTGACTTTCCGGTTTGGGCAAATCACATCAGAGGAACTGGTATTTTTCATAACAACACTGTCGTGTTAAAAAAAGGCTACGAATCTGTGGTAATTGCCGATGAGGCGCTAACTACAGCAAAATTCTACAATAATATTTTTTATCATGCCGGAGAGGGTGAATTATATGTGAAATCTGGCGGTCAAACAGCTGTTTTTAAGAGTAACTCTTATTTCGGTTATGAGCCATTTGTGATTAAAGATGATAAAGCTATAATTGCTGATCCGTTACTAACAGACGCAATGGCTTATAAAACCGGATGGAGCCATACCAATGGTTTTAAACTGAAAAGTGCGAGTCCGGTAATAGACAAAGGAATTGATAAATCTCAAATGGAAGGAAACTATTGGTTAGAAGACCTTGGTAACAAAGACTTTTTTGGTAATGCATTGGGTAGCGTTATTTCTTTAGGAGCCCACCAGGTAAAATAAACTTTTATATAGTATCGGTAACGTAAACAATCAAAATTTTATAATTATGAATAGAAAACTTAACATTACAGCTGCATTATTAATGCTATTTACTACTGTGAACGCACAAAAAAACAATTGGGTAGACGCAGGAACTTGGGAGACTAAAGGAACATCATGGAACTATAGCTTAGGAAAGAGCACAGGTAATGCAGGCAATACATTTGAAAGTGGAGAACAGGCTAAAACAAGTGTTTCTTCTACAGCAACACCTGGTTTTTTGCCTTATCCATCTTCTGGTTTTGCGGCTGTTTCTTCCGCAGCAAATGCAGGCGGAGCTTTTAAGGTAGAAGGAAAAGGAGATGCTGCCAAACTTACATTAGATGCAGCTGTTGCAGGAGGTGCTAATAAATTTGCAGTTTATGACGTGGCAAAGGCCGCTCCGGTTTCCAGTTTGTTTTTCACTTTAGCTTTTAATGAAAATAATCCTACTAATGGTTCGGTAATATTAGGCTTAGGAAATTCCCGGGGAAACAATATTTTTAAGAATGCAAATTCTCTTACAGGCGCTGATGCATCCGGTGTTTTTGCTGCATTAAGATGGGAATTTAGCACCAATAGAGCCGTGTTCTTTTCTTACAGAACTCTTAAGGATGCTTCTTATTCTTATAAGTTAATCAACACCAGTTCTTTTACTAAAACTGGGGAGCATAAAGTAGAATTATATGCTAATAATACTGCTGCCGAACAAAAATATAACAGGGCCGGACAATCTTATACCATCCCGGCTTCCTCATTTAATATTTGGGTAAACGGTACTATGGCAACTTCTGAAGCGGGTAGCTCTTTCCCTTCATCGGGTGAATTAGGACCAGACGCACCTTTAAATGCTTTCCTTTTTCAGGGATACCATAGCAAAGCGCCTTTTCCAAATGCTTTATCTATAACTATTGGAGATTTTCAATTAAATACTGCTAAATAATAATCTTATGAAGACCAGATATTTATTATCAATAATATTCATGCTGTATGGAATAAACAGCATGAATGCACAGGGTACATGGACCGGAGAAAGTGCTACATCTTTCGTTTATGATTTTGGCACACAAACCAAGTCATTTGCTGCTACTTCAACTGTACAATCTTCTGTGTCAACTTCATCAGTTGCTGCGTTTATGCCTGTCCAAACTTCAGGTTTATCCAGGTTATATACCAATACTAAAGGTGGTGGTTTTGAATTGACCCCGGATTTTATAAAACTAACTGCAGCAACAGAAGCAAGCAATAATAATAACAAGTTTTCTGTATATAATATTACGGAAACTTCTAGTGTTTCAAGCATCTTTTTTAAGATAAACTTTAACCAAACGACTGCGAATGCAGGAGTAATTATCTTTGCTTTAGGCAATAGTTCTTCAATAACAGAAAACAGTAATGTGTTTAATAATGCAGATTTAGCAGCTTCCTCTTCCATAACGGGTATATTTAATTATTTAAGATGGGATGTTGGAACTACAGCTATTACTGCTAATTATCGTGGTACAGATTTTTCTCCTGCTGCAATCAATGCCTCCACATTTACAAAGAGCAATACAGATTATAACATAGAGTTGTATTGTAATAATTTTTCTTCAGCTCAAACCTATTCCAAGGGAGGAACTACATACAACTTACCATCTAAAACATTTAATATCTGGGTAAATGGCACTTTGCTTAGTAGAACAATTAGCGGAAGTGTGGTTACTAATTTCCCGGCAACAAATGAATTAACAACTGGATTGCCTATAAACAGTTTTTCTGTTACTGGGTCCAGAAACACTTCGGGAGGACCATTAACAGTGACGGTTAGTGATATTTCGATAAAACATGTTTCGCAGAATACGCTACCCGTCTCTCTAAGCTCATTTTCTGCTAACAAGAACAGACAAACGGCTATCCTAAACTGGGAAACAACTTCAGAGCAGAGTAATGCTTATTTTGATATAATGCGTTCATCTTCAGAAGGCGAACAATTTGAAAAAATTGGCCGTGTTGCAGGTAATGGAAATTCGCAAAAGGTAATCAACTATTCTTTCACAGATTTTAATCCTTTGGCAGGAACAAATTACTACCTGTTAAAACAATTTGATACAGATGGGAAATCTACCAACAGTGAAATAAAAGCTGTAACAATTGCCGAAGATTCCAAATTTCAGGCCTCAGCTATAGAAGGGAAACTCTATGTTAAGCTATCATCTGAGATCAAAGAAAATGGAAAAATTACCATCACAGATATAACAGGTAAAAGAATTATTGAAGAGAAACTATTACTAAATAAAGGAAATAACAATTTTAATTACGATATATCCGGTATACAACATGGCGTTTACATTGCCACAGTTTCGTCCGGATCTATAAAAAAGAGCTTAAAGTTCTTTAAATAAATAATTGCTTTTTGCATTAAACACTAATAAAATGAATAAGAGGTATTTTGTAAGGATTTTAGTA
>JAZQRF010000127.1:0-11183 GCA_045629485.1 Pelobium sp.
GTATAACATCTAAATATACGAACATTCGTATATATCTCCTATACCTTTCCCTTCCTGTCCGTAGAGTTAAGCATAGCGTCTCTACGGATTCACAAATAAAAAGGAGTTTTTAACTCCTTCACTCCGTCACTAAGATTACTCTTTCTGTCGTCACAAACAAAAAAGGAGCCTCCAAACCTTCCCCAACAAAGCATTTAGAAACTCCTATAAAACAAGAACCGAAACCCGCCACTTCGGTCCTTACAAAAAATCATTGCACCATCCTCGAATAAACCATAGAATACAGCTCCTGGTTTTTTCTTCCAATGGCGGCCACACGTACGTATGCTTTGGAGCCGCTAGGTAAACCTGTTAAGGTGCACTGCTTATCTGTAGAAGGTTTAGTTATCCAAATGCTCTCGTTAGTAAGTGGGGCGAGTGTATGTTCGTAATTATAACTTACTACATTAGGCAGCGGAATAACCACTATTTTTAATTCGCCGGGATTGTTGCCATCTGTTAGGTTAACTATTAATGGACCAACAATAGGAGGCCTGGATTCGGCTGTCTTTGTGAGGACGTAACCAGTACTTGCCAATTTGGCCCGGTCGCCTTTAGCCAGCGACTCCAGGTTGGTAGCCAATAAAAATAGCTCGTCTAATAATGCTTCCCTGGCTTGATTTTTTAACACAATTTCTGTTTTTCCACCATTAGAAGCATTTTCCCTTGCAAGAAGATAGGCATCCTTAGCCGCGGTAATTTTTTCCAATGAGGGATCAGTAAGCGGGAAATAAGGATTGTCGGTTAGCGAATGCACAATATTTTGTGCCATTGATCCAAGATTGGCTTCGTTTAACCTGCTGTAATTTTTGTTAAGTTGTTGTATTCTCATAAATTAAGTCTGCTAAACCCAGAGATCCATTTCTCCGGTCTGCTGAGATAAAAATATTTACTATAACTGTTTTTTCCAATTTATGAGTGTTGTAAACTGTTGAAATACAATGTAATAGTTAAAAATAGTTATCATAGTCGAAAAGTGTATTTTTATTCGTTTTCATCACTTTTATGCCGTTTCTGTAACATTTCCTTCTCAATAAAGAGCAATTACACCAACATCCTCTCCTGTGAAATAGTACAAGCAGGTAGCTAAGCCGTATTTATTACTTTACAGTCTTTTCTGGTACAAATGTAATTCTTCAATAAAGGTTTGTAGTTGTTCCTGCTGCTATTGTAATGCTTTAGAAAGTGTTTGTACTATTTCATTATGGTTTTGTAATGCTGCGGGAAATGTTTGTAGTGTTTCATTCCGGCTTTGTAATGCTTCAGAAAGGGGATACACTATTTCATTATGGCTTTGTAATGCTTCGGGAAATGTTTGTAGTGTTTCATTCCGGCTTTGTAATGCTTCAGAAAGGGTTTACACTATTTCATTCTGGTTTTGTAATGCTTTCGAAAGTGCTTGTAATGTGTTTTTAGAGCTTTACAATGCTTCATCGTGAGTTTGCCTGGTTTGGGGAGCAGATTTCTATGGTTGGTGGAGGTAAAGGGTAAAAATTTACCTTTAAGTAAGAACAAAAGGGTTGCTGTACCAGTATGTTAAATTCACAAGTCTGGTAATGAGTAGGTTATCAGGATTGCAGAGGAGAATCAGCTTTAGTTGTTCCCGTCCTTGTTATCAATACGGTCTATTATTTTACGGAAGATCTCATAAGGGATTCTTGTTTTCTTAACTGCCATTTCTATGATCACAAAATGTTCAGGTTCTAAACCCTCTTCCTTTTTCCATTGTCTAATCTTGTCACGCCAATAACTCAGTGATTTTCCTGTGGCAATACGAAGGTCTTCTGGAGTAATCACTTCCCTGCCAGGTGCATCTTTTTTCATCATAACATTAGTTTTAGATAAATTAAATACTTGATTAACACTAAATTAATAATAAATTAAAATATCCAAAAATTTGTTTTTAGATAAAAGCAATTAAATTTTTCGACATATATTTATTTTGTAAGTGTTTTACAAGGTCCGGTAAGAAAAAAATAAGCTAATGACGGATAAATTTGAAATAAGAACTTATCATCCGAACGATAAAGATTGCTTACTAAAGCTGTTAAAATTAAATATTCCCGAATATTTTGCTGAAGATGAGATGAATGATTTTGAAGAGTACCTTGAGCATAAAATTGAAAGTTATTTCGTAATTGAACTGGATGGTAAAATTATAGGTGCCGGCGGAATTAATTATGATAATAACCATGATACAGCTAAAATAAGCTGGGATGTTATTCACCCGGAGTTCCAGGGAAAAGGGGCCGGCCGACAATTACTGCAATACAGGATAAACCTGATTAAATTATGGTCGGTTACAAACATCAACGTGAGGACTTCTCAGTTTGCCTATAAGTTTTATGAAAGGAATGGTTTTGTTTTGAAGAATTTTGTAAAGGATTATTGGGGAGTGGGGTTTGATTTATATGAGATGCGTTTAGAAAATGAAATGTTTCTATAGCGAATAGTGTGTTCGTCCCTACAATCTTCCTCCCTGTCCGTAGAGTTAAGCATAGCGTCTCTACGGATTCATAAATAAAAGGAGTCTCCAGACTCCTCATAAATAAGAGGAGTATTTATCTCCTTATCGACTAAGAGAAAGAAGAATAAAAATCATAAAAATCTGGTTAACGCAAATAGTAAGGAACGACTTATTAGTATTAAAATAGCTATACAGTGAGGATAGCGAGTCTGGAGACTCTTTAATATTAGATAATCCGTAGAGATGCTTCGCTTAACTCTACGGACAGGTTAAGAACTTCATACTCCAATCTACATTATTTTATATCCCTTTGTCATTGCGAGGAACGAAGCAATCCTTTTAAGCATGTAAAAGGCTTTGCAAATAAGATTGCTTCGCTGCGTTCGCAATGACAAGAACTAAGAAATTTGCCCTTTGTCCCTAGAGTTACTTCTATCCCTAAAGTTAATTAGCCTCTCTACGGACAGGTTAAGAACAAGCAAGATTATATTCATACTTGTAGTATTGAAATAGATATGCTTAATTGAGGATATCGAGTCTGAAGACTTTTATTTATTAGATAATCAGTAGATACGCTAAAAACCATATTCATCAGTATAAATTGGTCTGTTGCGGTTAACTCACTATGTAATTCAATAGAATTACAGCTGTCTGTTCATTGTAAGCATACATCCGTAACTTAATTAAAGTTACTACATCTAATATATAAATTAGTCATCAATAACTTTCTACAAAATAATGAAGTTCTAAAATTCTCCAATAAAATAAAATAATTAAATTAGCTCATGCCAATAGAGGCGTAACCATCTAAAAAGCAATTGTTAACCTATGTCTAACCAGACTTTACAAGCATTATATCAGCATCCATTAATTACCCCTCAAGAGCATCAGACCATTTTTGAAGCACACGAAAAGATGAAATTTAACAAAGGCGATTTTCTGTTAAAGAAGGGGCAGGTAGCCAATGCCTATTTCTGTATAGAAAAAGGCCTGATACGTTCATACGTTTACGATTATGACGGGAACGATATTACCACAGGATTTATCGGCGGCAACGAGCTTGCTATTGATGTGGTTTCGTTGTTTAACAGGTTGCCAACGGTAGAATACTTCCAGGCCTTAACAGATGTAGAGTGCCAGGTAATTTACTTTGATAAATTTCAGGTGTTGTATCATTCCATTAAAGGATTTAACGAATGGGGAAGGGGCTGGATGTCGGAGAGCTTGTTTCAGCTTAAGCAGCGCACTATTGCCATGATAACCGATTCGGCAAGCGAACGTTACCAGAAATTGCAAAAACAGCATCCCCAAATACTGCAGCAGGCTCCTTTAAAATATATTGCCAGCTACCTCGGGATTACCGATACCTCCCTGAGCCGCATCAGGAAAGAGCTGTTAAAAGAAAGATGATTTAATTTCTTGCCTTAAGGCAAGTGAATAAAAACCGTTTAGCTGTAGTTTTGACTATCAACAAACAACAGAGACCATGATATTAAATCCGTATTTAAATTTTGAAGGCAATGCAGAAGAAGCATTCCGTTTTTACCAGTCGGTATTTGGCGGAGAATTTTCTATAATGAAGATGAGCGATGCTCCCGGAACGGAAAATCTTACAGCAGAAGAGCGCAACTATGCCATGCATGTTTCTATTTCGATAGGGAACGGACAGTTTTTAATGGCATCAGACTGTGTAAAATCTATGGGCCATGTGTTGCATAAAGGAAACAATAACTATATATCTGTAACACCTGATAGCCGTGACGAAGCAACCCGCATTTTTAATGAACTCTCTGCAGGCGGTACAATAGAAATGCCTCTGGCCGATATGTTCTGGGGAGATTACTTTGGCTCTTTTAGGGATAAGTTTGATGTGTACTGGATGATTAATTTTCCGACCAAACAATCCTGATTTTATTTAAGCAGGGAAGATAAGTTGTGAATAAGCTCGATTCCCTGCTATCTCACTCTTATCCCGGCATTCTGCATAGTCAGAGTTGGTAAAGCATAGTAAATGGATAGTATAGACCAAAAAGAAATAGCAAAAGCATTCTCTAACGGAGAATTTGAACGTACCTATAGGTTTATCTCTGATGATGCAGAGTGGAATATCATTGGAGATAAAACCCATATCGGGAAGCAGGCTATTATAGATCATTGTGAACAAGTTGCAGCTTATTTTAAATCTGTAACTACCAGGTTTAAAACATTAAACATTATTTCTCACCATCATCACGTGATAATTGAAGGTACGGCAGAGTTCCTGAGAGATGATAAACGTGTTTCTTTTATAACTGCCTGTGATATCTACGAGTTTAACAATGGCGGACAAATTCAAAGAATTGCATCGTATTGCATCCCCGAAGAATGAGTTTATAACAGCAACAATTTATACCATTTAAGATGAAACTTATAGCCAAAGCCACTATACAAATTCAGAAACCCATTGATGAAGTTTTCGAGGCCATTGTAAATCCTGAAAAAATGACAAAGTATTTCATTTCCGAAAGCAGCGGGAGATTGGAAACCGGCAAAGAGCTGATGTGGAAATTCCCTGAGTTTCCAGGCGAATTCAGGGTAAAAGATATTAAGGTGGAAGATAACCGGCTCATCTCATTTGTATGGGATGAGGAAACCGTGGTAAACATTTCCCTCGAAGCGCAGCCTGATGGCAGTACAATAGTGAGGGTAACCGAAGACGGGAAAATAAATAACCCCGATAATATCAAATGGCTTACGGAGAATACAGAAGGCTGGGCAAATTTTTTAGCCTGTATGAAAGCCTACCTCGAATACGGAATACAGCTCCGCAAAGGAGCATTTGATTTTATTGGGAAGAATTAAATGCTTAACAGAAAATAAATGATAAGGAATTTATGTCTTTTCAAACATACATGGAAAATATCCAAGCTAAAACCGGTAAGTCTCCTGATGATTTTTTAAAACTTGGGCAAGAGAAAGGTTTTGTAATAGAAAGCAAATTGAATCCTGCAACAAAAGCCACAGAAATTGTGCAATGGCTGAAAAATGATTTTGATTTAGGACATGGACATGCGATGGCGCTATTTGCCTATTTTAAAGGGAAAAGAGATTAGCAAAACATAAACATCTTAACACTATGGAAACACTACAATTTAAAACAACCATTAAAGCCGACGTGGAAAAAGTATACCACAGCATGCTTGGCAAAGAAACTTTTAAAGAATGGACCGCTGTTTTTAACCCTACTTCACGCTACGAAGGCAATTGGGACAAGGGTTCTAAGATCAGGTTTATTGGCGAAAGCAAAGAAGGTAAGCAGGAAGGTATGGTGGGTATTGTACGGGAAAATAAACCATTCGAATTTGTTTCTGTAGAATACATTGCTTTGGTAGATGATGATAAGGAAGTGGTTACAGGTCCGGGAGTAGAAGAATGGCTAAATACTTTCGAAAATTATACCTTCGAAGAAAGTAACGGCGAAACCACTGTTACTGTTGATATTGATATGAATGACGAGATGATTGCTTATTTTAAAGAAAAGTACCCTGAAGCATTAAATAAGCTGAAGGAGATTTGCGAAAGGTAAACAAAATAGATGAGTAAAATAATCTTCGATAGTGGGATATCTATAGACGGCTTTTTCGCAGGCGATAATAGAGGTCCAAAGAATCCGATGGGTGGAGTTTCCGGTAAAATTCATCAGTGGATGTTTAAGCAAAAAGCATTTTGGAAAAATATCAATATGGAAGGTGGCGAAGAATACGGCGCCGACAGTAAATTAATAGATGATGTTTTTGCGAGAACAGGTGCCTACATTATGGGTAAACGCATGTTTGAAGAAGGGGAAGTAGTTTGGGCCGAAGACTTGTATAAAGCAGATGTGTATGTACTCACTCATGAAAAGCGTGAACCCTGGGTACAAAAAGGAACTACAACTTTTTATTTCATCAATGATGGAATAGAAAGTGCATTAGAGAAAGCCAAACAATCGGCCAAAGGAAAAGACATCAGGATACAAGGGGGCGCAAATACCATTCAGCAATTTCTTAATGCCGGTTTGGTAGATGAGTTTTTTATTCATATCGCCCCGGTTTTTTTAGGAAGCGGTATCCGTTTATTCGAGGGTATAGATAAAGACAGATATGATCTGGAGATTGTAGAAGTCATCCCGTCAGACCTCACCACACACTTAAGATATAGATTAACGAGTAAGCTGTCTCCAACTATTGGATAAGCTAAAAGGAAATAAAGATTAAAGAATAATGAAACAGGCGCATTACCTTAATGCGCCCGTTCTATCTATTCAGCAATAGTGCTTTTGCTGTTTCGCTCTGCTTCTTCCCTCATGGCTTTCCTTTTCCAGTAATTGGCCAGTATAGAACCAGAAATATTCATCCACGGACTAAACACAGCAGCTGCAAGTCCGACAGTACCTAATTTTCCCATCGTCCCGGCCAAACCCGAAGCCATGCCGCCATTTTGCAGGCCCACTTCAAAAGCGATGGTTCGGGCATCGGGTTTAGATAAACCAAACAACCTGCTGAAAAGGTATCCAAAGAAATAACCTGCCCCGTTATGGATAACCGCTGCAAGGAACAATAGTAAACCCACCTGCATCAGGTTATCTCTTCCTGCTGCGGTAGTTACGGTGGTAAAATAAATGATCCCTACCATAGAGATATAGGGCATTTTATCATCAAG
The DNA here is from genome assembly GCA_045629485.1 of Pelobium sp. Classification (GTDB taxonomy): domain Bacteria; phylum Bacteroidota; class Bacteroidia; order Sphingobacteriales; family Sphingobacteriaceae; genus Pseudopedobacter. The sequence continues at coordinate 7,187 of JAZQRF010000127.1, forward strand.
ATTTTTAACACGTTTAGAAACATAGTGGTAAAGCACACCAATAATAATGGCACCGGCAAAGAAGTTAATCACTTCAAAGGTCTCCATCATGGGCTCGCTAAAGCGGGCCGCCAGGAAACTCCACAAACCAATAAGATTTGCTGCCAGCAACGCAACGGCTACGTACATCACCGTTTGGGTGGTTTTATAACCTTTCGGCGAGGCGGTTTTAAGGTAATCATGAATAAGTGCAGCAGTAAGTGGGATAATCACAATCTTAATGATCTCCATCATCATGTTAATGAATTTGATTTCTATGAGTGTGCCGGCAAGGATTTTCATTAAAAAAGGCGTCATTACAGGTGCAGCGATGGTAGTAATGGCTGTTACAGTAACAGAGAGCACCAGGTTGCCTTTAGCAATGTAGGTCATTACGTTAGAAGCCAGCCCGCTGGAACAAGAGCCAATCAGGATAATACCTGCAGCGATTTCCATATCGAAATGAAAAACTTTAGTAAGCAATAATCCCATTAAAGGCATTACGGTGAAGTGACATAAAAGTCCAATGCTTATTCCTTTGCCTGTTTTTGCTATCCCGGTGAAATCCCTGATGCTCATTTGCATCCCCATTCCAAACATCACCAGCTGTATCACAATCAGGATCGTCCATTTGTTACGGAGATCAAAGTCTCCCCATTTCTGGAAAGCAGCAGGAAATATCATGCCGGCAACTACTGCCGTAATAATCCATGCAGTATACTGGTAACCTTTTAAAGCCGGTATGGCACCCATACCTATCGCAAATGAAACCGAAAGCGCAACGGCTGCAGGTGGCCATACAGTGGCGTTATTAGTAATTATCCCAAATAAAAGGGCCAGTAAAGAGAGCGCACAAAGCCCCAGAAATAGTTTTCGTAACGCATTCATGTGCTAAGAGTTGATCTGCTTGGCCAGTTGTTTAATTGCTTCTGCCGGGCTTGCCAGTATGGGCACTATTTTTTCTTCGGGCTTTAGGGTATCTACAACTCTGGCCATAGAAGCCTGGGCCAGAAGAATCACGTCTACCTGTTTGCTCAGTTCTTTTAGGGCGTTGCCTACCATTTTATCATGTTTGGCCGCATCTCCGCTCATTAAAGCTTCAAAAGCACCATCACACAGTTTAGAAACCAGCTGGATGTCTTTTCCGGCAACGGCAGCCCTTCTTGTTACCAAATCGCTGGTGGGTGCAAGGGTAGTGGGCAGCGTAGCAATTACGCCAATCCTTTGTCCGGTTTGTACAGCCAGGTCGGCCATGGCCTGGTCTACCCTAATTACCGGGATGCCCGAAAGCGTTGCTGCTGTTTCTACCGCTGCACCAATGGATGAGCAGGTCACCAGAATATAATCTGCACCTGCAGCTTCGGCAGATGCCACCTGGTTTACCACCCTTTTAGCTGTAGCAGGAGTAAGTTCGCCTTTGGTAATTACATCTTTGATCAGGCTGTCATCTACCATATTAAATACATTAATGTTGGGTAGCATCTCCTGGCAAAGTGTCTGAAAAACCGGAACCAATGTTGCCGATGTATGGATAAGTCCTAATGTTGTCTTTTTCATGGTTATATAACTTGTTAATGTTTGTTATGATGGGATTCCTAATCGTACCTGGCTAAAATAATCGGGTTTACCTACCTGCCCGCCTTTAAAATTGATCTCTATGCCGTTAGCCGGAGAACCGGGAGCGTAGGCTTTGCAAAGGGGTGCACCTGGTGCAAGTGGTGCAATCATTTCTACGGCTTCTATTCCAAGAGCCCTCGCTGCAAAGCTGGAGGTATCGCCGCCTGCAATCACTATTCTTTGCAAGCTTATTTCTTCTAATATGGCTTTTACGATAAGGCCTAATGCTGTTCCGTAAAGTTCTGCGGTGCTTTGTTTTATCGAGTTTTCGAATAGTTGGGCTGTCTCGGCAATGCGTAAATCTCCTGGCCCACTGCTGGTATGGATGATGACACTTTTGTTCTCTTTTAATAAGGCGATAGCCTGATGGGCATAGTTGGCTAATAACTCTTCCGAATGTGCCGGGCTTGCAAGGATAAAGGTGTCCACTGCAATTTCAGCAAAGCCAGCTTCCAGTGCATGGGCTATTTGTGCCGAGGTTACCGGCGAACAGCTTCCCGAGGCCACTAACAATCTTTCAACAGCACCGGCATTTGGCCATTCCTGCTGAGGGGAAGATATATTGTTTGCATTCCACTGGTGTCCCAAAGCCATTTCTACGCCCGAAGAGCCTGCCGAGAACAGGGTCTTTTCAGACGTAAGGCTATCTATCACTTCCCCGGCATGCTGCATGTGTTGTTCATTCATAGCATCAAGCAAAAGAATTTCGGCACCTTCGTCTTCTAGTCTGGCCAGGTGTTTAAGTCGCGATACTTTATCTTTCTCCATCTCCAGGATATCCATTAAGGCTATCTTTTTAGAGGTTTGTTTAGCAAGATGCAGGCGCAGATCGCTTTCAGTAGCAGGAGTGGTAGGGTGTTTAGACATGGATGGATGGCGGTCTAACCGGTAGATGTCGCCATTGCTGCCAATGCCCATTCTTGCGAAGAGGTTACCAAAAAGACAATACCTTCCCAGTTTAGGTGCGGCTACCAAAAGCGGAACAATTTTATTTCCGAACACCGATGCACCGGTATCTATCGCTTTTCCTATACTCCCAATTTCAGGAGAGGAATCGAAAGTAGAGCATACCTTATAATGTACATGTACAGGGTTAAGCGTCTTTAAATTAGCGAAGGCTTCTTGCAGTACAGTTTCCATTTCCGGTGGACGCATGGCCCTGGTCATCCCGGCAATGCCTATTGCCTGTATTCCTTCAAAGCTCTTCAGCTGTTCGGGGTTAGGTGCTTCAATAAACAGCATGGTTTTAATACCGGCCCTGCTTAAAAATTCCAGCGCATCGGTAGAACCGGTAAAGTCGTCGCCATAAAAAGCAAGTAATAACCTTTCGTTGTGCTGCTCCATTACTTTTTACCGAATTTCTCTACCGATTTTGCAAATTCAGGATACTGCTTTGCAGCGTCTTCTACGCTTAAACCGTTTACTGCCGCTTCCCATGCCTGTTTTAAAGCAATAACACCACCTGTTGGCCCGTCCGGGTGGGCCAGAATGCCGCCGCCGGCCATGTATAACAAATCGGTAGTTTGTGTTCTTCTAAAGGTTTCGGGTGCTTGTCCGCCCCACTGTCCGGATGATACAACCGGTAATACCGAATAGCCACCCAAGAGAGGAGAAAGGCAGGCTTTAATAGAGGTAACTACCGAATCGTCAGACTCCCAAAACTTATTCTGAATGCCATTGACATGGATCTGATCCACACCGGCCAGTCTCCAAAGTTTCTGGTAAGCCGGAAATTCTATGCCCAGCAGCGGGTGACGGTTCAGCATGCCCCAGCCATTTCTGTGTCCGTGGATGGCCAACTGCCTGTTATCACAAATCTTTTTCACACCGGTTAAGCCCACGCTGTTCAGGCTAATCATGGCAGCAGTACCACCAGCCGACACCACTTTATCGTAATTTCTTTGCATCGCATCATGTTCATCACTGATATTGAAAGCATACATGGCTTTCTTGCCGGTTTTATCAGCATAACTATTAATGACGTTCATAATCGCATCTACTCTTTTATCAAAAGGAGAGTTTGCGGAGGAAGACAGCAGCTCATCGTCTTTAATAAAATCGATGCCTGCATGGATGAGTGTATCCACCAGTTTCGCTGTTTCTTCCGGGGTCATCCCAATACTCGGCTTAATGATGGTTCCTATTAAAGGACGTTCATATACATTGGTTAACTGGCGGCAACCTGCAATTCCAAAAGCCGGACCTTTGTAATGCGTTGCAAAAGAGTCCGGGATATCGATATCCATCAGCTTTAAACCTGTGAATTGGGTAAGTTCGTAAAGGTTTCCCTGTAGGGTAGAAACCATAGCAGGTAGGTTATACCCGAAATTCTCTATCGACCAGGATACTTCTATGTTTGCCC
>JAZQRF010000128.1:0-5550 GCA_045629485.1 Pelobium sp.
TAAAGGGATATGCCACAGGCGTTCCGACGGCTTTAACGTAAACAAATCACGCAGCTCCCGGTAAAAAATCAACTTATTAGTGGTACTCAAGAAATGTTTATGACTACTATTTCGACTCTTCATCAACATTTTTGAGCCCAAATAGTTTGCTTAAGGAATTATTTGCGCACCAGATTCCGATATTATTTGGACAAGACAAAAATCTGTAGGTACGCTGTGTTTCCTTTTTTAATGTATCGGTTATAAGCAAGTTTTTCGCCATCAGGGGACCAGCTCACCGGGCCGGCCGGAGCCTCCTCATCGGAGAAGCTGTTGGTTAATTTATGAGATTTTCCTGTAGCTACCTCAGTAATATAAACTGCATTTTCTGCACCATAAGCCAGGTACTTCCCATCAGGACTAAAATTAAACCCTGTTTGGATATCAAATGAATGGAAGCTGAGCTGCTTCACGTCTCCCCCGTTGGGCGAAACTCCAAACGCATTGATAAACCCACTCTCATCTTTAGCCAGAAAAGCAATTAAACTTCCGTCAGCTGTGCTTTGCAACCAATGGCGGGGACCTTCTATCCCGTTTTCAAGAAAGGTAATACGTCTTTGTACCACTCCTAAAGGAATTCCGGGACGAGTATTTTCTGTTCCCTCCAATGGTTCTCCTGCGTTGGCTTGTGTGATATCCTCGGGTAAATCCACCACAAAAACTTCGGTTTTAGTCTTCCCGTTTTCATCCTTCACATTTCCCTGGAAAGCAATTGCTCTTTGTTGTAAAGTTCCGTCAGGTTTTATATAACCCTTCTTTCCAATCCATCCCTCATCAAAGGCTTTATCAATTTCATCGCTCCCAAATTTTGGATTTTCGGTTACTTTGGTAACAATGGCAGAAAACATCTCTCCACTATTGTTTTCTAAACCTGCATCTTCTTTTACCTTAACTTTTTTAGGCATCATTACGCCAACCACACGCAGATCCTGCACTTCCGGATTGATTTTACTCAATTGTTCCATCACAAAATCGTTGTAGGTATAGCTTAGCCATTGGCCATCTCCGCTCCAGGAATGGGCATGGGTTCCTCCTCTTAAAGCACCCCGGGTAAATGGAGCGGTGATGTCCCGGGCATCCATAAATACGGGTTGATTTGGCCTGTCTGTATCAATGGCCACACCTGTTCTTCGTGTAAAACTATATGGATTATTTGCGCCGGCATTTCTAATTCCATGAATAAACATTACCCGGTTAGCTGAAGGAGAAAAAGTTGCCGCTCCCACTCCCGGGCCATGTTCCGTTTGGTTTTGGGTTTGGTAAAGCTTTTTGATCTCTCGCGAGTTTACATTTACCATTGCAATTGTATTTGTACTGGCTATGTGTCCGCCATCATTACGGGTGTCATAAACAATCCACTTACCATCAGGTGAAAAAATTTGGGTAGGATTTAGAAAATGACCTTTTTCTCCATCCGTTATTTGCTTTTCTGTATATTTCATTTGTTTAAGCTTGCAAGAATTTAGTGTGATCAATGCCAGGAAGAAAATTCCGGAAGACAATGCTACCTTACTGTAAAATTTCAAAGTTTTAATGATTGATTTTAGCTTTAAATCTGACAATTATTTATTGGTTTATTTGAATACGAAGCTAACTAATCCTAAAGTATATCCTATTTCACTTATTATCTCCATACTATAGTATATTATCCAGTAACTTAGTTTGTGTAGCAGTTCTATCATTTTTGATATTCTGTTCGCTAAAACCGAAAGATTCTTCATCAAAAAAACCTACTTTTGCATTTTCAAAAGATACGCATGATTCATTTCTTCATCAATCAATCGCAAGCCATTTTTGTTCTACAAATTGATAAGGCGCTTACCTCTCAGGATATTACTAAACTCGAATGGTTATTTGGCAATGCTAAACTTTGCCAGAAAACAACTTTAGAAGGTTCTTACGTTGGTCCAAGAGCGGCAATGATTACCCCATGGAGCACTAATGCAGTGGAAATTACCCAAAACATGGATATCCATGACATTATCAGGATTGAAGAATTTAAGCAGGTCGAAGACGATTTTACCGATTTTGATCCAATGCTTTCTCAAAAATACGAGAATATAGGACAGGATGTTTTCACTATCAATATTACGCCGGAAGCAATTTTGGAGATCGAGGATATTGATGCGTACAACAAACAGGAAGGCTTATCTTTAAACAATGAAGAGGTTGAGTACCTGAGTAACCTGGCTAAAAAAATTGGCCGTAAGTTAACAGATTCTGAAGTGTTTGCTTTTTCACAGGCCAATTCAGAACACTGCCGCCATAAAATTTTCAATGGTACTTTTATCATTGATGGAGAAGAACAGCCTACTTCTTTATTCAAACTGATAAGAAAAACATCTGAAACAAATCCCAAAGAAATTGTTTCGGCCTATAAAGATAACGTAGCCTTTATTAAAGGTCCGCGTGTAACGCAATTTGCACCAAAATCTGCGGATAAGCCCGATTTTTACGAAGAAAAAGAATTCGAATCTGTTTTATCTGTAAAAGCAGAAACACACAATTTCCCAACAACAGTAGAACCATTTGCTGGTGCAGCTACAGGTTCAGGGGGCGAAATTCGCGACCGTTTAGCGGGCGGACAAGGATCTTTACCTTTAGCCGGTACTGCAATTTACATGACATCCTATTCCCGACTGGAAGAAAATCGCCCGTGGGAAAAAGCGATGAAAGCCCGCGAATGGTTATACCAAACGCCGATAGATATTTTAATTAAAGCTTCTAATGGAGCTTCGGATTTTGGAAATAAGTTTGGACAACCTTTAATTACCGGTTCGGTATTAACTTTTGAACACGAAGAAGATGCCCGTAAATTAGGTTTTGATAAAGTAATTATGCAGGCTGGTGGAGTGGGTTACGGCAAACTAGACCAGGCTAAAAAACATACTCCGCAAACAGGCGATAAAATTGTTATCCTTGGTGGCGAAAACTACCGTATTGGTATGGGGGGCGCAGCAGTTTCTTCTGCAGATACAGGCGCCTTTGGTTCGGGCATCGAGCTAAATGCTATCCAGCGTTCTAATCCTGAAATGCAAAAAAGAGCTGCCAATGCGGTTCGTGGAATGGTAGAATCAGATCATAATCCAATCGTATCCATTCACGATCATGGGGCCGGTGGCCACTTAAACTGTTTATCAGAACTGGTTGAAGATACAGGTGGTTTAATTGACCTGGATGCTTTGCCAGTTGGCGACCCTACCCTATCGGCAAAAGAAATCATCGGTAACGAATCTCAGGAGCGTATGGGTTTGGTGATTGGTGAAAAAGACATCGACACTTTAAAAAGAGTAGCAGATCGTGAACGTTCTCCAATGTATACTGTTGGTGATGTTACAGGCGATCACCGTTTCACTTTCGAATCTAAAACTACCGGCGAAAAGCCAATGGATTATGCCTTAGAAGATTTCTTTGGTTCTTCTCCAAAAACAGTGATGAAAGATAACACTGTGGTAAGAAATTACGCAGACGTTGAATACACTACAGCAAACATACCTGCTTATTTAAACCAGGTATTACAATTAGAAGCCGTTGCTTCTAAAGACTGGTTAACAAACAAAGTAGACCGTTGCGTAGGCGGACGTGTTGCCAAACAGCAATGTGCCGGCCCTTTACAGTTGCCACTAAACAATGTTGGGGTAATGGCATTAGACTTTAAAGGCAAAGAAGGTATTGCTACAACAGTTGGTCACTCGCCTGTAGCAGCAATTGTAGATCCGGCTGCTGCCAGCAGAACGGCCATTGCCGAGTCTTTATCTAACCTGGTTTTTGCCCCTATTAAAAATGGCCTGGATGGGGTTTCGCTATCTGCCAACTGGATGTGGGCTTGTAACAACGAAGGTGAAGATGCCCGTTTATACAAAGCAGTAAAAGCCTGTTCAGATTTTGCTATCGAATTAGGTATCAATATCCCAACAGGTAAAGACTCTTTATCTATGAAACAAAAATATCCTAATGGCGATAATGTAATCGCCCCGGGTACTCTAATTGTTTCAGCAGCTGGCAATTGTACAGATATTAAACAAGTGGTAGAGCCTGTTTTAAATAAAAATGCCGGTTCTATTTATTATATCAATTTATCAAAAGACAGTTTTAAACTGGGGGGTTCTTCTTTTGCACAAATCTTAAATAAGATTGGTAAAGAAGTGCCAACTATTGTTGATGGTGCATACTTCAAAAAAGCATTTAATACAGTCCAGGAATTAATTAAAGCTGGCGAAATTGCAGCAGGTCATGATATAGGCTCTGGCGGATTAATCACCACTTTATTAGAGTTGACTTTTGCTGATGTTAACCTGGCTGCTCACTACGATTTATCAGATTTAGGTGAAACAGATAGCGTTAAGGCATTATTTAACGAGAACATCGCTTTGGTACTACAGGCTAAAAATGATGCAGTTTTCGAAGCAGCATTAACCGCAGCAGGTATTGAAGCTGTAAAAATTGGCAGTGCCCTGGAAGGCAGCGAAGTTTCTTTCAAAAACAATACAGATACCTTTACTTTTAATGTTGCTGAAACCCGCGATACCTGGTACAATACCTCTTTTCTTTTAGATACTAAACAGTCTAAAAACGGAATGGCTCAGGAGCGTTACGATAACTACAAAAACCAACCGCTACAATATACTTTCCCTGCACATTTCACGGGTCAAAAACCTGTTATCGATGCGTCTAAACCACGTCCTAAAGCAGCTATCATCCGTGAAAAAGGAAGTAATTCTGAGCGTGAGATGGCTAATGCGATGTACCTTGCCGGCTTTGATGTAAAAGATGTGCACATGACGGATTTGATTTCTGGCCGCGAGACATTAGAAGACATCCAGTTTATTGGTGCCGTAGGTGGTTTCTCTAATTCCGATGTATTAGGCTCTGCTAAAGGCTGGGCTGGTGCATTCTTATACAACGAGAAAGCAAAAACAGCTTTAGAGAATTTCTTTAAACGTCCGGATACACTTTCTGTAGGTATCTGTAACGGTTGCCAGTTATTTATGGAGTTGGAGCTGATTAATCCTGAGCATGATGTTCACGGAAAAATGTTGCACAACACCTCGCAAAAACACGAGTCGAATTTCAGCTCTGTTACCATCCAGAAAAACAATTCGGTGATGCTATCTACATTAGAAGGCACAACCTTAGGAGTATGGATTTCTCATGGAGAAGGCAAATTTAATCTGCCCAGAGAAGAGTCTCAATACAACATCGTTGCTAAATATGCTTACGATCAATATCCACACAATCCAAACGGATCTGACTTTAATACTGCAATGATGTGCGACGCAACTGGTCGGCATTTAGTGACTATGCCACACATCGAGCGTTCTACATTCCAATGGAACTGGGCTCACTATCCAGGCGATCGCCAGGACGAGGTAACCCCATGGTTAGAAGCTTTTGTTAATGCCAGGAAATGGATTGAAGAAAGACAGAAATAAACTGATAAAATACCAAATAATCAAAAGTCCCAACGTATAGCCTCTTTCGCTAATATGTTGGGACTTTCTTTATACCCTA
>JAZQRF010000129.1:0-21667 GCA_045629485.1 Pelobium sp.
AGAGCTATTGAGGAGCCTCTTCGTCAGATCTGCTCTAACGCTGGTATCGAAGGATCTATTGTTGTTCACAATGTGAAACAAGGAACTGCTGATTACGGATACAATGCCCGTACAGATGTTTACGAAAACTTAATTGGCGCAGGTGTGATCGATCCAACTAAAGTTTCTCGTGTAGCCTTAGAAAATGCAGCATCAATTGCAGCCATGTTATTAACTACAGAATGCGTATTAGCTGATGAAGTTGAAGAAGGTGGTAGTGCTCCTGCTATGCCTCCAATGGGCGGTGGCATGGGCGGAATGATGTAATCATAATTACACCGATTCATAAAGGCTAGTTGCCAGAATTAACATTATAATAGAGAAGCTAACTTTTAAAAGTTAGCTTCTCTTGTTTTATAGAACTAAATAAGCTTTACTTTTTACTTTATAACCTTGTACACCGATTCTTAAGATGAATATTTTAATTAATCCTTTTCTACAAAACATTAATTAAAGCTTTTGAAATTTCATATAACCATCTAATACCAGATTACAGATCTTTCGGATATTTTCTTCTTCATTAACGAAATCAAAACTTTCCTGATAACTTACGTTTCCTAATTCTATTATTATTGATGGTATTTTTGCGTTTTTTAATATATACAACTGTTTATTTACCAAAGAATCTTTGACTTCTATTCCTTTTAAGTTCTTTAATGATTTTAGTATTGAAATTCCAAAAATTTCTGATTCTTTTATAATTGTCTCTTTGCTAACTATTATTTCTATCCCTTTAAATATCTTTTTAGTTTTTTTGTCTTCATCTGTAGTAGGAATAGAATTATGATGTAAAGAGATAAAAGCATCTCCAACTTGGTGGTCAACCCTTTCTTTTAATGTCAAAAACTGATCGGTATTTCTTGTCATAATTACCTTAATATTTCTTTTTTCAGCTTCATCTTTTAAAATGTTAGCAGCTCTCATGTTCAAATCTTTTTCTTTTATCCCATTAATAGCTTTAGACTCTTCATCTTTACCTCCATGTCCAGCATCAATTACAAGAATTCTTGGTTGATTTGTTGTATGTTGGGTAGATTTATTTAAAGGGTTTAAATGTTTGTTTTGAGATGTTTCGACAGCGGGAAGCGTAGTCTCTTTGTTTAGATATTCATTATTAGATTCTTCTAAAGATTGCTCTTTAAATATTGTCTTTTTCTCTTTCTTTCTATCAATAAAATTGTCAGAATTAATGTTTTTCTGATGATAAGTTTGATAAACAAGGACTTCTTTACGACCAATAAAAGCAGCACAGCATAAAGCTATTACTGGTAAAGCGAATAAATAGATTAATCTTTTCATATTATTTGTTGGTTTTTGATAAAGCATTTTAATTCGCCTTTTTAAAGGCAACTTACTAAAGTGATTGGCGAAAATATTTGATGTTGGATGTGCTAAACTTAATATAAGCTGGGTATAGATTTTTTTATCTAATATTTTAAGCATGCTTAAATCCGCTTCATATTCTTGATTTGCATCTATTGCATTTCGCAAATAATAAGCAAACGGATTAAACCAGAGAAAAACGCAATAAATATTAGCTAATAGCTTGTCTATAGAATGGTATCTGTTAATGTGGATTAGTTCATGTGCTTTAATCTGTTCTTTTAAATTATCAGGTAAGCTCCTATCTATAAAAAGATACCAAAAGCAGGAAGAATTCTTAAATTTAGAATTATTGTCTACAAGAATATAATTTATATTCTTTTCTAATTTTCCGTTTTTTCCTTTTTTAAAAATGTGTATTGCTGTAAATAATAATTTTAAAATAAGAAAGGTTACTATACTCCAATATAGATAAACTAAAATGGTCTTCCAGTCTATTGCTGAACTATCTGAAAATTTTTCATAGTAAGATTCGTTCTCAACTTCATGTGAATATGAACTATTCGCGTATGGCACTTTGTTGGTTAAAACAATTTCTGCCGTTGATATTTCTTTTTCTACCTTAATAGTTAATGCCGGAATAATAAAGCTTAAGAATAATACAGCAATTAAATAATATCTATTAAAATTGTAAAAAGTATATCGTGATAACAAGAAATGATAAAACGAGAAAAATATACTTGAACAAACAGCCACTTTTATCAGATAAATTAACCATTCCATACTTTAAGGATTTAGATTGATTATTTTTTTTATTTCTTCTATATCATTTTCACTTAACTTTTCCTCTTTTACCATAAATGAAAGTAAGCTTGTAGCAGAATTATCAAAATATTTTTCAAAAAATTGTGTAAAAGAATGCCTTCCATAATCCTCCTTGCTAATTGCAGGAAAATATTCGTAAGTTTTTCCATAAGCTTTGTAAGAGAGATACCCTTTTTTCTCCAGAATTCTAACTATTGACGAAATTGTATTATAAGGAGGAGGAGGATTTTCTCCCAGTTCTTCGATAATGTCTTTTACAAAAGCCTTTTGTAGTTTCCAAAAAACTTGCATAATACGCTCTTCTGTTTTAGTTAATTCTTCCATGAAATAAATATATAACTTATTTATCAGTTATACAACTTATTTTTAAGTTATTTAACTTATTAGTCAGTTTTGTATAAATAAGATCATTTTAAACTATTCAACATTAGTTATTTAATTGAAGGAATAAAATTTCATTAATAGTTCTGGTATCATGTAATCATATTTCGCTTAATGTATAAGATGTAATTCTTATGCTAATAATATTAAACCCCTGATCATAATAATTGATCAGGGGTTTCTTTTTGAATTTATGTTTTAATTATATTTAAATTCAATTTACATAACTATGGATACTTTTATAGAAACTAATCATTTTATAACACAGGCTGAGGTGAATAAATTTTTGCTCACAACCCTATTGTGCGGCCTGATAGGAGCAGAGAGAGAATTTAAGAATAAACAGGCGGGCTTAAAGACGATGATTATGATAGGCCTGGGGTCTACCTTGTTTACTATTCTTTCTATAAAGATTGGCCTGGGAAGTATGGACAGGATTGCGGCCAATATAGTTACCGGGATAGGGTTTTTAGGTGCGGGAGTTATTTTTAAAGAAGAAAATAAAGTTTCGGGTTTAACTACAGCTTGTGTGATATGGATTGTTGCCGCCATTGGTATGGCTGTGGGCGCAGGGTTTTTAGAACAGGCCATTGGTGTTACCATCGTTGTATTAGTTTCTTTATTGGTTTTTCCTTTTGTGGAAGTAATTATGGAAAGGAAATATACTAAACGCACCTATAGAATTGTTAAAAGATATGATGGAGAAGGCCTGGAGAAGTATGAAGAATATTTTAAAATATCCGGACTTAAACTTACCAGAGGAAACCAAAGATTAGCAGACGGTATTATCTCCGGAACCTGGACGGCAGTAGGAGCCCCAAAAAAACATCAGTCATTCGTGAATTCGATGTTGGCCGACGAAAATATTATTAAATTTGATTTTTAAAAAGCCATTCTGATATTAACGCAGACAGGGTTTTAAACCCTCTGCGCTAAAGCCCTGTCTGCATTAAAGCTTACTGCTTATATTGCCAAAGCCGCATGCTCTTTATAAAGAGGGCCTAAGGTTTCCCGGAGTTTTTTAAAAAATTGGTAACGTTGGTCATGAACAGGCAGCGCTTTCTCATCAGGAAAAACCGTCAAATTAGTTTTCAATACCTGCGTTCCAATTGTATGCAAGTCCTGATTTTTATTAGCCGCAAAAGCAAGCATTGCACTGCCAAGAATACCCAATTCTTCTCCGCTTGGGATGTGTATGGGCAGGCCGATTATATTCGCGAAAATTTGTGTCCAGGGTTTTATATTGGCTCCGCCGCCACCCATACGCAATTCTTTTATATGTAGCTGATTTTCTTTTAGTGCATCATAAATATAGCGCATAGAGTAGGCTACCCCTTCTAATACAGAGCGGGCAATATCAGTTTTGGTATGATACTGGCGTAAGCCAAAAAAAGCACCCGAAGCATAGGGCCCTGTTTTAGAGTCTCTTTCGCTTGTAAGGTAAGGAAGGCATATTAGAGGAGAGGCAGTTCCAAGTTTTAACATTGCCGGATCCTGCACATCTACATCAAATAAACTGTTACGTAGCCAATTGATAGGTAAAGCAGCGTTATTAACCGCTCCGCCGTTTAAATAAAGATGCTTGTTTAAAGCATATGGCTGTATGCGCTTATTCTCGTCTTTGTCAAATGCCGGCGTTTTTCCTGCAATACGTAGCATTGCCGAAGTACCAACATTCATAATTCCCACTCCGGGCTGCAGTGCGCCTGAACCTATTGCTAAGGCGGCTCCATCATATACTCCCAGCAGAACCTTTACATCTGCTTTCAGGCCCAATTCTGTTCTCACAGCTTCTGTCAAAGTACTGGTATAGCTGGTTCCGTCTTTAATCACAGGGAATTGAATTCCGGAAAGTCCGATCGGGGCAAGAAGTGCTTCATCCCATGAGCCTTTTTCAATATTATAGACCTGACTGGCTGCGGCCGTACTCCTGTCTGTAATAAATTCTCCTGTTAACCATTCAAAGAGAAAGGCCTTACTGTCGGTAAAATACTTAGCCTTGCTAAACAGCTCTTTCTCCTTTTCGGAGAAATAAAATAAGCGGGCCAGTACGTATGGACTTATTAGCGGGCAACCGGTTTGTGCATAGATGTCATCATTCGCATACCTGTCTAAGAAAGTCTCAAATGTTCTCTGCGAACGGATATCTGAAAGTAAGGTAATACCGGTAAGAGGTTTCTTTTGTCTATCAAGCAGCATTAAGCCGAACTGGTAGGTAGAGCTTACGATATACTCTACCTTATCAGCATAATCATTTGCAAGCAAATCTTTGCACAAATCAAGAATGATCTTTTTAAGACCTTCCGGATCATGTTCTGCTTCGCCTGCCCCGCTACTTTTTACAGGTACGGCGACAGAACGCAGGTTAAGTATTTGGCCGGCTTCATCCACAAGACCAACTTTAAGATTAGTTGTTCCGAGATCAATGGCTAATGCTATAGCCATTTCCTTGGTGTTTTCTGTAATACTTCCGGGTTTGCCAGTTCTCCTGGAACTCCGTTTTTCTGGAAAACAGCAACAGAATCATCCACGCAAGTTTGTCCCATGCCATGAAGAGATTCCCAGCTGTAACCGCCCAGGTGTGGTGTGATGATGGTATTTCCTAGCTTTGTTAGGCGGTGATTTCCGTCGATAGGCTCATTTTCTACCACATCTGTAGCATAAGCGCCAAGCGGTCCATTTTGTAAAGCCTCCACTAATGCATCCTCATCAACCAATTCTCCACGGCAAGTATTGACTAAAACAGCGTCTTTTTGCATGTTGGCGAATTCTGCTTTACCAATCATCCTTTTCGTTTCATCTGTAAGGGGGCAGTGAAATAAAATGGCATTAGATGTTTTTATTAACTCATCTAAAGAAACTTCTTTAGCGCCAAATTGAGCAAATCTTTCCTTGGCAATGTATGGATCTGATGCTACTACATGAGCTCCAAAACCTTTAGCTAAAATTTCAGAGCTGCGAGAGCCAATATTACCCAGGCCAATAATACCAATGGTTTTTCCTTTAATTTCCATTCCTACCATTCCCGCTCTTTTACTCCATTCGCTGTTTTTTACAGCCTGAGATCCGGAAACTAATTTTCTTGAGCCAGCCATTAGCAGAGATACTGCATATTCTGCTACAGCCTCTTTTTCTACAATACCTTGTACTCTTGATACCATGATGCCAAGTTCTGTTGCAGCTTCTAAATCTACATTATCGCAACCAATACCATGACGAACCAAAAGAACTAATTTTTTGCATTTCTCCAGTGTTGCTCTGGGTATTTTAGGAGTAACACTCGCTATAATTCCATCAGAATCTTTCAAATGTTCTGCCAGGGCATCTCCGTCAATATCAGCCGGAACGGTAATATGCTTTATGTCGGCAAAAGCTTCCAGGGTTGCCATATGATCGGCGAAATGTTTGCCAAAAGTGCTTGAATTTAGAATTGAAATCAGAGGTCGACTCATTATTAAAAATGCTTGGTTGTTTATAAAATTGTGAAAGCTAAAGTATAGATAAATAGACGTATCTTCAAGGGAATTACCTTATTTTTGTACGTAAACGGTTGCAGTAGCAGAGTTTCTGAATTACAGGAGCGGGCTTATGCAAACCTGATTTAATAAATTGCTCATTCAAATTAATAGTTTTTAACATCCATCCCAAACAGATCAGCAATATGTTTTTTTAAAACTTTTTTTACTTTATCTATTTCCACCATAACACCTAGTTCTCTTTGCATCGAGGTAACATCTTTATCATCAATACCGCAAGGCACAATGTTCTTAAAATAATCTAAATCGGTATTTACATTAAATGCAAAGCCATGCATAGTTACCCAGCGGCTGCATCTTACACCCATGGCACAAATTTTTCGGGCTTTCTCGTTATCTGCATCTATCCATACACCGGTAAAGCCATCATATCTTCCGGCAGCAATGCCAAAATCTTTCAAAGTAAGAATAACGGCTTCTTCTAATGTTCTTAGGTAAAGATGAATATCAGTAAAAAAATTATCCAGATCTAAAATTGGATAACCTACAATTTGGCCGGGGCCATGGTAGGTGATATCCCCACCTCGGTTTATTTTATGGTAAACCGCGTTTTTTTCTTTTAGACCTGCCTCATCGAGCAATAAGTTTTCGGGTTTGCCGCTTTTTCCTAAGGTATACACATGTGGGTGCTCTACAAATATTAAATAATTTGGAGTTGCTATTTCACTTTCGGGATGGTTACGGTTATTTGTTTTGATTTTAACAGTAGCATCAAAAATATTTTCCTGCTTTGCCCATGCCTCTTCATATGGAGTTAATCCCCAATCTTCAAAAAATACTTTTTTATTTTGTTCCATTTTAAGCGGTTTCGTATACGTACCCCATCATATAATCTTCGAATTTTCTATAAAAAACTGTATAGTTGGTCATACTGTTTTTTTTATTGATGCTTCCTTTTAATGTACCTTTCTCTTTATAAGCAAAAGGTTGTAAGCGGATATTGTCTTTAAAAGAAGTTTCTTTTTTGCCATTAAGTTTATATAAGGCTTCTTTGGCACACCAGCATACGTACAGGTGTTCGATGGAGTTTTGGCTATCTATAAAAGAAAGTTCCTCCTTACTCATGAATTTATTCTGAACACGTTCAATCTTGTTTTTGATGATCTCGATATCAATCCCTACTCTTCTTTCCTTACTGATCATTACTGCAGCATAATCATAAGAATGACTTAAAGAAATATGGTGAGGTAAATTTAACAGGATAGGCTTGCCGTTTTCATCGGGCTGGCAGTCTATATAGTCTTCTGTATTTAGCATTTTGCGCAACAAAACCCGGGTAGCCAGCCAATGTAAATTACGTTTATTGCCTTGTAAAGAACGAAGCACACCAAGTTCGTGGTCTTTGAGCTGGAGTTGATTTTCCAGTTCTGCAGGATGTTCCTCTATCTTCCAAAGTCCGATAAAAGTATCCTTTTCTATTTCTTCAAGAAAAATAACGGGCATTTTTAAAATTAAATAAATTCGCTGTAAAATTATTTTAAATAAACCATATTTTAGTCAGATTAAACACACAGATAAATGATTCTTTCAGATCAGAGAATATTAGAAGAAATAGAAGCGGGAAGCATAATTATAGAGCCTTTTAAAAAAGATTGTTTAGGTACAAATTCTTACGATGTACATCTAGGTAAATACCTCGCTTGTTATAAAGACAGAATTTTAGATGCAAAAAAACATAACGAGATAGAGCATTTCGAAATCGGTAAAGATGGTTTTGTTTTGCAGCCCAATACATTGTACCTGGGTGTAACCCTTGAATATACAGAAACCCATAAACATGTTCCCTTTCTGGAAGGAAAATCGAGTACTGGAAGATTAGGGATTGACATCCATGCTACCGCAGGGAAAGGAGATGTTGGTTTTTGTAACACATGGACACTGGAAATTTCTGTAACGCAACCAGTGAGGATATATGCAGGAATGCCTATAGGCCAGTTGATTTATTTTTCTGTAGAAGGAGAGATAGAAACAATGTACAACACAAAAGGCAATGCAAAATATAATCATAAGACCACCCGTCCCGTAGAAAGCATGATGTGGAAAAACACATTCTGATAATTTAAGCCTCTTCTTTAAAAAGAGGCTTTTTTATTTGTTGTACTATACGATCTAGGAGAAAACGATCAAAAAAGGTATCTTTATTAACCAGTACCACGCCAAATGAAAACGAAAAAAAAATCAATTTTGATCTTTTTTGCTACTCTGCTAATTGTGGGGTTTAAAATGCAGGAAGATAAAATTAAAGAGTTAATCAACCGCTTTGAGGATATTAGTCAAAAAGCCTATCAGGAAAAAATATACCTGCATACGGATAAGCCCTATTACGCAATAGGAGACGAAATTTGGTTTAAGGCATACCTGCTTAATGCAAAAAATCTCATGCCTTCATCAAAAAGCAATATCATGATTGTAGAATTGATAAATGCTGATGATAAATTATACAAAAGAATCAAAATACCACTAGTTGCGGGGACAGGTTGGGGCAATTTTACCTTAGCCGACTCCTTAAAAGAGGGGGATTACAGAATAAGGGCTTATACAAATTGGATGAGAAATTTTGATGAAGATTTCTTTTACGACAATACTTTTAAAGTGGGAGATATCCGCTCGAGCCAGCTTATTGTAAAGACGGCTTATCAGTATGATCAATCAGGAAACGAGGATTTAGTTACTGCAAACTTAAATTACAGTAATATTGATGGAAATCCTTACAGTAATAAAGAAGTGATCTATAATGTGAGATTTGGCGGAAGAGAAGTATCTAAAGGAAAAGTAAATACTGATGCGAAAGGAAATGTTTCCATAACATTTAAAAATTCTAAGCGAGAAGAACAGAAAAGTGGTGTATTAAATACATCGTTGGTGATAGCCGAAAGAACCATAGTAAATAAAAGTATTCCTATTTCGAATACATCAAAAGATATCAGCTTGCAATTTTTTCCAGAAGGTGGAGATCTTGTGAATAACATAAGATCTAAAGTTGCTTTTAAAGCCCTGGGGAAAGATGGGCTGGGGAAACCTGTATCCGGAGTTTTAAAGAATGAAAAAGGTGAAAGCTTAGCTAAGATACTTACCAGGCATAAAGGAATGGGGACATTTTCTTATACTCCTTTAGCGGGCAGTACTTATGTTGCTTCGATAACTTTTGAAGACGGATCATCAAGAGATTATCCTTTACCAAAAGCAAAAGAGGAAGGGTTGGTGTTAAACGTTTCCAGTTTAGCAGGAGACAGCATAATTATTAGGGTTTTAGGAAATCTATCTGAAGCGAATGCAAACGGCGAGTATACAGTTCTGGTGCAATCGAGCGGGAATTTGCTGTATTCTGTGAAATCAAAACTTTCTGCCAGTAGCGGAGGGTTTTTAATTAAGTTACCCAAAGCTACATTTCCTGCTGGAATTTCTCAGCTAACACTCATTAACTGGGCTCTGCAGCCTTTGGCAGAGCGTCTTGTTTTTATCAATAACCGGAGCAGCCTTCTGGATATGAATGTATCACCGGATAAACAGGCTTATAAAAAGAGAGATAAAGTAAACTTAACTATTAGTACAGGCTTGTCTGGTAAACAGAGTGGAATCGGCTCTTTCTCCGTTTCAGTAATTGATGAAAACAAGGTCCCGGTAAATGACAATGAAGAACATACTATTTTTTCAGAGCTCCTTTTAAATTCAGATTTAAAGGGCTATATAGAAGAGCCTAATTATTATTTCCATCAGGCTGATGAAAAAAAAGCAGAAGATTTAGATATCTTAATGCTTACCCAAGGCTGGAGAAGGTTCAAATGGCAAAATATTATCAATAATGTTCAACCAAATTTTATTTATCAACCAGAAAAAACATTAGCGCTAAGAGGTAAAGTAACCAACAATAAAAAACCTGTTCCAAATGCCGACCTGATTATCTTTACTTCAAAAGCAGGTGGAATCATGCAGGTTAAGGCTAACCAAAACGGAGAATTTAATGTGGATAGCCTGGTATTTCCAGACAGCACAAAATTTGTTATCCAGGCCAGGTCTGAAAAGGGCAGGAAATTTGTAGAGATTGAGATGGAAGATGATTTTACTAAGCAGATTCCACCTCGTGATCAACCAAGCCTCGATGCAAATATCAACGCCTCTATGATAGCCTACCTAAAGAACAGCAAAATGCAGTATGAAGAGTTGTTGAAATATGGTTTGGTAAGCAGAACGATTATGTTAGATGAAGTTAAAGTTGTAGACCAGAAGAAGAAAGAATTAGAAAACTCTAATAATTTGAATGGTCCGGGAAATGCCGATAGGGTAATTACGGCACAAGAACTACAGGATGCACCCAACCTTGAATTTGCTTTACAGGGAAAAGTAGCCGGATTAATTTTTCAAAACGGAGAGGCTTATTTTACCAGAAATATGGGAAACCCTGCTCAAATCATTTTAGATGGAATGTATGTTGAACCTGATATGTTGAATTCTATTTCGCCTCAGGACGTAGAGTCGGTGGAAATCTTAAAGAATATAAATTATACAGCTATTTATGGTTCGAGAGGCAGTGGTGGAGTGATTGTGATAAATACAAAACGTGGCGGTGGAGGTGGTTTCTCCAATACTTATTCTCCGGGGATTATCGCTTACACAGCGGTAGGATTCTCTAAAGCAAAGGAATTTTATGTCCCTGCTTATGATAAGCCCGAAATGAATAATAATATGGCCGACTTAAGAACCACTATTTATTGGAATCCTGCTGTCATTACAGATTCAGCAGGCACAGCAAAAGTCAATTTCTTTAATGCAGATGGCACCGGGAGCTATCGTGTAGTTGTAGAAGGGATTGATATGGAGGGGCATATTGGGAGGAAAGTGATCCGTTATAATGTAAATTAAAATCGCAGGATGAATACAATTCAGGTAACTATAAGAGACAGAGCGGCAATTATCGCGTTAAGCAGGGGAAGATCCAACGCCATTAATACAGAAATGGTAAATGAGCTAAGAAATATATTTAAAAATATAGAACAGGATGAAAATATTGGAGGAGTAATTCTTACAGGAAAAGAAGGTTTTTTTACGGCAGGTTTGGATCTTATAGAACTTTACGATTACGACGAAGCGGCAATGCGAAATTTCTGGCTCAGCTTCTTCGAGCTGGTAAAAACCTTAACTGGATTTAAAAAGCCTCTGGTAAATGCAATTAGCGGGCATAGCCCTGCCGGAGGCTGTGTAATGGCTTTATGCTGTGATTACCGGATAATGGCCGAAGGCAAATATATCATAGGATTAAATGAAGTTCCTGTTGGGATAATTGTCCCAAATAGTATTTTCGAGCTTTGTGCCTTTTGGATAGGCAAAGCTAAAGCTTACCAAAACATTATGGAAGGTAAGCTTCTAACTGTTGAAGAAGCCAAAGCCATAGGTTTGATAGATGCAAGTGCTGATATTTCTGTATTAATGACCATGGCAGAAAAAAAAATGCAAAGCTATTTACAATACGATACAACCACCTGGCAGCAAACTAAGCTCAACTTAAGAAAAGAACTGATTGAGAAGGCGGCAGCTAACCAGGAAGAAACCATAGAGAAATTGTTAAACCAGTGGTGGTCTCCAACAACAAGATCTATCCTTAAAACGATTATCAGTAACCTTAAGGGGAAGAGTGATACGGATTAATGATGGGAAGACAATTGTCCTTGGATTTGAGAAGTGGCTCATATCGCTACATGATACTAAAGACTAGATGCTGAAAGCTAATTAGCTAACATAACAAAAAAATATGTACAACCAACCCATGTTAAAAGAGAATGCCCTTAAGGGGAAAACTTATGTAGTTACTGGCGGAGGTACGGGTTTAGGCAAATCTATGAGTACCTATCTCTTAGAATT
The DNA here is from genome assembly GCA_045629485.1 of Pelobium sp. GTDB lineage: Bacteria > Bacteroidota > Bacteroidia > Sphingobacteriales > Sphingobacteriaceae > Pseudopedobacter. The sequence continues at coordinate 11,961 of JAZQRF010000129.1, forward strand.
AGGCGCTCATGTTGTAATTACCTCACGAAAACTGGAAGTTTTGCAGCAAACAGCTACCGAACTGGAAGAAAAGACAGGTGGTAAAGTACTTGCAGTAGCATGTGATGTTAGGATTCCAGAAGAGGTAGAAGAAGTATTAAAAGCTGCTGTTAAGGCATTCGGTAAAGTAGATGGGTTAATAAATAACGCCGCAGGAAACTTCATCTCACCAACGGAGAGATTATCAGCCAATGCATTTAGTTCTATTATTGATATTGTTTTAAAAGGCACTGTAAATTGCACACTTGCTTTTGGTAAGCATTGGATAAAAGAAAAACAGGCAGCAAGTATCCTCAATATCGTAACCACTTACGCTTTCACAGGTTCAGGATATGTAGTGCCCTCTGCATGTGCTAAGGGAGGTGTTTTGGCTTTAACAAGGTCTTTGGCTGCAGAATGGGGGCATCACCAAATCAGGAGCAATGCCATTGCACCTGGCCCTTTTCCAACCAAAGGAGCATGGGAACGTTTACTGCCTGGTGATATGGCAAAAAAGTTTGATTTCAAAAACCGTGTACCTCTTAAAAGGGTAGGCGAACACCAGGAACTCGCTAATTTAGCGGCGTACCTCGTTTCTGATTTTTCAAATTATATTAACGGAGAAGTAATTACCATAGATGGCGGCGAGTGGCTGCAGGGTGCAGGGCAGTTTAATGGTTTAGAAATCATTCCGGATGAGCTTTGGGATGAATTGGCTAAACTGAAACCTGGTAGCGGTCCAAAAAAGACTGGTTAATAACTTAGACTCTTTTTATTGCCTTTGATTCGTATCTTCTGCTGACGATTCTTATTTTCGGACTTTAATTAATTATAATCAAATGAGTAACAGACAAAATTTCACTACAGGTTCACCCTGGGAAGATATTATTGGTTATTGCAGAGCTGTTAAAGTAGGTAATACTTTAGAGATTGCAGGAACAACCGCTGCTAAAGACGAGCAGGGAAATCCTATCGAAGGATTATATAATCAAACCAAAGCTATTTTAGACAAGTTAGTCGTGGTATTAAAAGATGCAGGCTCTTCTGTAGAAGATGTAGTAAGAACACGTATGTTTCTTACCGATATCAGCCAGTGGGAAGAAGCTGCAAAAGCTCACGGAGAAGTTTTTAAAGAAATTAAGCCTGTAACTACCATGGTAGAAGTTTCTAAATTAATAGACCCTGAAATTTTAATCGAAATTGAGGTTTCGGCTATAATACAAGACTAAATCAAATTCCAAATACATAAGCCAGTCTTTATAGGTTGGTTTATGTATTTTTACTTGATTAATGCATCTTTTAGATTTCTTCCTGAATTAAGAGCATTACATGTGTATGCTTCTGTTGTTCCAATTTGTAGATAGAATTAAGGTTAATGATTTAAATAGAAAAAGGCTGGAAATGCTTTCTTAATGAAGAGCACATCGCCAGCCTGAATAGAATTTGAGTCTAATTATTGAGCTTTTACAAAACTATAAACAATATAACCTGTTCCGCCATTTGTTAAAGGAAATGGAGATCTTAAAATCAAAGAGGTTTTTGTTGCCTCAGCAACTTCCAACTGGTAACCTTCTCTTACGTCTCTTGCTTTTTCTCCGGCATTTATTTTCTTAAACTGAAAAGTTGGGTTCATGCCATTATTAATTATCGACCAGTAAATTTCCTGGGTAATGCCATTTGTTAAAGCAATACTGCCTCCGTATCCACCATAAAGCGTCCAGGTGCTACCAACAAAATCCTGATAAGGAGCAAGATCAAAAGCATTTTTTACAGCATAACCTGAGGGAAAGCCTTCTAAACGAACATCACTTACAGTCCATGTGCCGGAAATTGCACCTTTAGAGACTTTATTAGATACAGAAGTGTTTCTTTGAGAAGAGCAGGCCGCGAATATCATGATAGCGAAACCTAAAGCTATTACCTGTTTCAGTTTTGATAGTTTTTTCATTATTTACTTTATTATGTGAATCAATACAACGCCAAAATATTCCTTTTGATTGCAGCATCAAGAAAGATTTATGCATAATCCCTAGGCTTCGGAGAATATTTATGATTAAAAAACATGGGTATTTTAATGTTTTTCATGAGGTTATTACTCTTATAAGTTATAAACTCCTAAATAAAATCTTAATTTTACATTCCTAACAAAATGTCAAAATGACTCGTAAGAGCAGGTGGCGTAATTGTTGAATGAGAAGAATTTCAAAATTATAATTAAGGATGTTAAATTTTATAAGCAAGATATTCGGTAGTAAATCAGATCGCGATGTTAAAAGCCTGAGACCTATCGTAGACAGAATAAACGAAGAGTACCAAAAGCTCAGCAATATCTCTCATGACGAACTGAGAGATAGAACTACTAACTTTAAAAACAGGATTCAGGAAAGTCTATCAGAAATCAACAATAAGATTATTGAAATCAAGAAGAATGTAGAAGATAATCCTGATATGCATCTTTCTGAAAAAACTGCTTATTATGATGAAGTAGATAGATTAGAGAAAGATCGCAACAAACAACTGGAAACTGTATTACAGGATTTGTTGCCCGAAGCTTTTGCTGTAATGAAAGAAACAGCAAGAAGATTTACGGAGAACGAAACGATTGAGGTTACAGCCACGCAGTTTGATAGAGAATTAGCTGCCCGAAAATCAAATGTGATTATTAAAGGAGATAAAGCTATTCACCATAACAGCTGGCTGGCAGCAGGCACAGAAGTAAAATGGAACATGATCCATTACGATGTGCAGCTTATTGGCGGTATGGTTTTACATCAGGGTAAAATTGCTGAGATGGCAACCGGAGAGGGTAAAACGCTGGTAGGTACTTTACCTATTTATTTGAATGCCCTTTCTGGAATGGGAATCCATGTCGTTACTGTGAACGATTATCTTGCAAGACGTGACTCCGAATGGAATGGTCCTATATTCGAATTTCATGGTCTGTCTGTAGATTGTATTGATAAGCATCAACCAAATTCACCTGACAGAAGAAAAGCCTACCAGGCTGATGTGGTTTATGGAACCAATAACGAATTCGGATTTGATTACCTGCGTGACAATATGACACGCACACCCGAAGAATTGGTGCAGGGTAAATTACACTACGCCATTGTGGATGAGGTCGATTCGGTTTTAATTGATGACGCCCGTACACCACTCATCATCTCAGGCCCAATTCCACGCGGAGATCAGCATGAATTTTATGAATTGAAGCCAAGAATAGAGCGTTTGGTAAATGCCCAAAAGAATTTCGTTACAGGTGTATTAAACGAAGCCAAAAAATTAATTAACGAAGGTAAAACCGGTACTGAAGAAGGGGGGTTAGCCCTATTAAGAGCTTACCGAGGCTTGCCAAAAAGTAAAGCATTAATTAAATTCCTGAGTGAGCCTGGTGTGAGACAGGTGCTTACCAAAGCAGAGAATTATTATATGCAGGATCAAAATAAGGAGATGCACAAAGCAGATGCAGAACTTTATTTTATCATCGACGAAAAAAATAACCAGGTAGAATTAACAGAAAAGGGGATTGAACTGATTACCGCATCAGGCGAAGACCCAGGTTTCTTTGTGATGCCTGATGTAGGCACAGAAATCGCTGAAATTGAAAAATCTGCATTAAGTAACGAAGAGAAAGCGCAGCAAAAAGATGAATTGATCAGAGATTATTCAATTAAATCTGAACGCATTCACTCCGTTAATCAACTATTGAAAGCCTATACGCTTTTCGAAAAAGATACCGAGTATATCATTGATGAAGGAAAAGTGAAAATTGTTGATGAGCAAACCGGTCGTATTATGGATGGCCGTCGTTATTCAGATGGTTTACACCAGGCAATTGAGGCAAAAGAAAATGTGAAGATCGAAGATGCTACACAAACTTATGCCACAATTACCCTTCAAAATTATTTCCGTATGTACCATAAGCTTGCTGGTATGACGGGTACTGCGGTTACAGAAGCAGGTGAACTTTGGCAAATCTATAAATTAGATGTGGTAGAGATTCCTTCTCACCGACCAATTTCACGTCAGGATATGCAGGATAAGGTGTACCGTACCATGCGTGAAAAGTACAATGCAGTTGCTGATGAAATTGTAGAACTAACTCAAAAGGGTCGCCCGGTATTGGTGGGAACAACTTCTGTAGAGATTTCAGAATTGTTAAGCAGGATGTTGAAGCTGCGTGGTATCAAGCACAATGTGTTAAATGCTAAGCTCCACCAGAAGGAAGCTGATGTTGTTGCTGAAGCAGGTAAAGCAGGCACAGTAACCATTGCAACCAATATGGCTGGTCGTGGTACTGATATTAAATTAGGTCCGGGAGTGAAAGAAGCTGGCGGTTTGGCCATTGTTGGAACCGAAAGACATGAGTCTCGTCGTGTAGACAGACAGCTACGCGGTCGTTCCGGTCGTCAGGGAGATCCGGGTTCTTCCCAGTTTTTTGTTTCTCTTGAGGATAACCTGATGCGACTTTTCGGATCAGAAAGAATCGCAAACCTGATGGTGAAAATGGGAATCGAAGATGGTGAAGTTATTCAGCACTCTATGATTACCAATTCTATCGAAAGAGCACAGAAAAAAGTAGAAGAGAACAACTTTGGTATCCGTAAACGTTTATTAGAGTATGATGATGTAATGAACTCGCAACGTACCGTAATCTATACCAAACGTAAAAACGCTCTTTTTGGAGATCGTTTAGATGTTGATATCGAGAATATGATAGTTGATGTTGTAGAAGATATCGTTACAGAATACAAAGAATCTAATAATTATGAGGGCTTAAAGTTAGAGCTGATTAGGATTTTTGCTGTTGATTCTCAACTATCTGAGCAGGAGTTTTCATCGTCTAATATTACCAAGCTTACGGATAAACTTTTCGAAGAGGTTTCTGAATTCTACCATCGTAAATCAGAAGCTATTGCAGCCCAGGCTCTTCCTGTATTAAAGGAGGTTTATGATACCCGGGGGGAGAGTATAGAGAATATCATTGTTCCTTTTACAGACGGAACAAGAGGAATCCAGGTTGCTGCACCACTTAAGAAATCTGTAGAAAGCAAAGGCAAAGAGGTAGTAAAAGCATTTGAGAAAACTGTAGTATTGGCTTTAATAGACGATACCTGGAAAGAGCATTTACGCGAAATGGATGATCTGAAGCAGTCTGTGCAGAATGCGGTTTACGAGCAAAAAGATCCATTAGTAGTGTATAAAATGGAATCCTTTAACCTTTTTAAGGGGATGCTTTCCGCAGTAAACAAAGAGGTAATCAGTTTCCTGTTTAAAGGAGGAATTCCGGTAAACGAAGGCGCACCTGTACAAGAGGCAAGACCTCAGCCTAAGCTGGATTTGAGTAAACTAAAAAGTTCTAAACCAGAACTTGGACAGGAAACCAATGGCGCAGGTATGGAGGATACTAGAGAAGTGCAAAAAACACAGCCTATTGTTCGTCAGGAAGAAAAAATTGGCAGAAATGATCCCTGCCCTTGCGGAAGTGGAAAAAAATATAAAAACTGTCACGGTATAAATGGATAGTAAAAAATATATCTTTTTGTTTGGCTTGCTGTTGGCGATGCTTAGCTCTTTTGCACAGGAAAAAGGAAGTGTAAAAGTTGTTAAAGATCCTTTAATAGATAGCTTAATAGCCAGAAGAATTGCACTAAATAAAGGGGTTACCAGCAATGGTACCCCTCTTGTAGTTAATGGTTACCGCATTCAGATATTTTTTGGTCCGAACAGAAAAGAAGTATACGATGAGCAGGCGAGGTTTAAATCTCTGTATCCCGAATACAATACCTATATTTCCTATACTCAGCCGAATTACCGTTTAAAAATAGGTGATTTTAGAACAAGAATGGAAGCCCAGCAAGTGATGAACGAGTTAAGGAAAATCTTCCCTACGATTTTTATTTTTAACGAAAAGATTAACCCCACAAAGGCAGATTAAATATGCTTAAAGAAAAGATTAGAGCCGCAGCAGCAAATATTCATCAGGAAGTTATTGCAAACAGAAGGCATTTACATGCAAACCCAGAATTATCATTTCATGAATATGAAACCTCTGCTTTCGTGAAAAAACAATTAACAGAACTGGGGATACCATTTACAGAACTCGCTAATACTGGTGTCGTTGGGCTAATTCAGGGTCAATTGCCGTCAGAAAGAGTTATAGCTTTGAGAGCTGATATGGATGCTTTGCCTATAGTTGAGGCTAATAACGTTCCTTATAAATCTACCAAAGAAGGTGTAATGCATGCTTGCGGACATGATGTGCATACTTCTTCTTTATTAGGAACCGCTAAGATATTAAACGAACTGAAAAGCGAATTTGCCGGAACGGTAAAACTCATCTTTCAGCCAGCAGAAGAGAAATTACCCGGAGGTGCTAACTTAATGATACAGGAAGGCGTATTGGAGAACCCTAAGCCTGCAGCTGTCCTTGGTCAGCATGTAATGCCTTTAATTGAAGCTGGTAAAATAGGAATACGTTCTGGCAAATATATGGCCTCTACAGATGAACTCTATGTAACCATCAAGGGTAAAGGCGGCCATGGTGCCCAGCCACAGGAAAATATAGACCCGGTAGTAATTATGGCACACATGATCACAGCTTTACAACAAATTGTGAGCAGAAACGCTGATCCGCGTTTGCCATCTGTACTTTCCTTTGGAAAAGTAATAGCAAATGGAGCTACCAATGTAATTCCAAACGAAGTTTATTTGGAAGGGACATTTAGGACATTAAATGAAAGCTGGAGAAGTGAGGCTCATCAAAAAATGAAAAAGATGGCAGAGTCTATTGCCGAAGGAATGGGTGGCAGTTGCGATTTTAAAATTGTAAGAGGTTATCCTTTCCTGGTAAATGAAGAGAAATTAACTGCAAAAGTTAAAAATTATGCCGTTGAATATCTGGGAGAAGAGAATGTGCTTGATTTAGACATCTGGATGGCAGCAGAAGATTTTGCTTATTATTCCCAGGTAGCGGATGCTTGTTTTTACAGATTAGGTACGCGGAACGAAAACAAGAACATAGGAAAATCATCGGTACATACTCCAACTTTCGATATTGATGAAGAGGCTTTAAATGTAAGCACAGGCTTGATGGCTTATTTAACCATAAAGGAATTGGGTAATTAATCATTCCTTTTATAAAGATTGCTGAGCTTTCCAAAATGGAAAGCTCTTTTAATATGAGATCAATGAGAAAATTAGTCGTTTTATTATTCTTTATGGCTTATGGGGAAATAAGCTTTGGGCAAGCTATACCCAGATTTAACCCAGATACGGTGTTAACGGTTGTGATTGATAGCGTTGTGGTGATTAAAAGCGCCAAAGCAGGCTTAAGTGCTGATGATTTTATTAATCAGATTATAAATGATACCAGCTTTTATCAGGCATTTAGAAATATGAAAAAATATGATTTCATAGCCGAAAACAGTATCTATACTTATAATAAAGAAGATAAAATTGAGGGGAGTATGTACCGTAAGATCCGCCATACAGACGAACCATCAGGAGCTCATAAAATTCAATACCTCGAGAAAAAAGATTCCGGAAAATTATTTAAGAATAATGGGAAGTATAAATTATACACGGTAGAGATGTTTAATTACATTTTTATGAATGCCTACAATTCTGACTTTATGCCTGGCGGTTCTACATCTTCGGGGAAAAAAGGAGGCGGAGCTAATGAGTCTTATAAAGAGAAGCTAAAAACATTGGTTTTTAATCCCGGCAGGCCTATAAAAGGCGTTCCATTGATTTCTGGTAAGACCGAAATTTTTACGGCAAACATGCGGCAGTATTATGATTATACCTATTATTCCGGTACATACCTGGATTCCATCCCGGTATACAGATTTAAGGTAAAAATGAAAGATGATCTTACAAATTGGACAAAAGACGGGATCATGATCAAAGAGCTCACTACTATTTTTGATAAGCGTAATTTCCAGATTTTAGGCAGATATATAGATATGAAACTGGATAATATGGCTTTTGAATTTGATGTGCAGATGAATATAGAATTGAGCTATTTTAACGAGGAGCTGCTGCCTACTAAAATCAGCTATCAGGGAAACTGGGATATTCCTTTTAAGAAAGAAGAACGGGCAAGCTTTTTAGTGCTGCACAAGAACTATAAAGAAAAAAAATAGGCTCATGTAAATGAGCCTATTTAAAAGTATTAATTACGGGCAGCATCATACAGCTCGTACCAATCCTGTTTATCAAGATCTATATCAAAAGCATTTGCTATATTTCTTATTCTCTGTTCGTTTTTAGTTCCTATTAAAGGTAAGGCCCCCAGTTTAATCAACCAGGCAACAGCGATACATTCAATATCCGCATTGTACTTTGATGAAATTTCTTCTAATTTCTCTCTTACTTTAACTGCTAAAGGGTCAGTCCCGAATGCGATTCTTCCATCTGCTAAAGGCGCAGATACTAAGGGACGCATGTATCTTTGCTTGATATAATCAATTTGCCCACTATCTAAAGCTGATGTATTTAAAAGATTCAGCTCAATATGGTTGGTAACGATGGGTGTATTAAGATAAGACGCCAATAACTGGTGCTCAAAAACAGAGAAATTTGTGATTCCAATATTTTTAACTTTACCAGATAGCTTTAGTTTTAATAAGGCGCTGGCAGTTTCTTCCAGGTTACTGATAGGATCCAGGTGATCTAATAGAAAAATATCTATATAATCAGTTTTTAGCTTGCGCAGGGAATTTTCCACCGATTTGGTAATGTGTTCGCCCGAAGTATCATAGTGTTTGATCCTAACATCTGGCTGGCTTGCATGTGGTATTCTTAAACCACATTTGGTAAAAAGCACAATATCTTCTCTTTTAAAAGATTTCTTGCTTACAATTTGTCCGAAAAGCTCCTCGCACTGGTAGTTTCCGTAGATATCAGCATGGTCAAATGTGTTTATGCCTAAATCAAGGCATAAGTTTACTATTTTTTCCATGTTAGATGAGTTCAGCGTAACCTCATCATTCCATCTGTAAAATCCATAAATAGCAGGAGATACCTTAGGTCCGGCATCGCTTAAATAAATCTTTTCCATAACTGTCTTCGATATTTTACAATATTAATAATTAAAGCGTTTTTATTAGCATAATAATTGTTTAAGAGTTTTTAAAAACTCTATGAAGCTCGAAAAAAAGAAAAAATCTATTTGGCCTCTTGTGATATCTGTTATTCTTATCGCATTGTTGATTGTTCTTTTTTTTACTAATAAAAGTTTTAATGATGAAATAAAAGAGGCCTATCATGTTTTGACGAGTGATGATTCGGAACGAATTGGTACCTGGGTAGCAAGATACGGCATATGGGGCCCCCTGGTCATTATACTGGCTATGATTGTACAGCTTATCTTTGTTTTTATACCAAGTGTCTTGATTATGGTGATTGCAGTATTGGCATACGGCCCTTACATAGGAACATTAATTACTGTCGTAGGCATCGCTGTTTCTGCATCCCTGGGCTATGTAATTGGAGATTATTTTGGGGAGTTTACTATAGAACGAATTATCGGAAAAACTACTGCAGATAAAATAGCAGCCTTTGTGGATAGGTACGGCATGTGGACAATTATTGTTGTTAGAGCATCTCCCTTTTTGTCGCATGATGCCGTAAGTTTAATAGGAGGTATAGTGGAAATGAGTTATCGCAGGTTTATGTTCGCAACT
>JAZQRF010000130.1:0-6380 GCA_045629485.1 Pelobium sp.
CTTATATCTTTTACTAAGCCCCATTACTTTAGTACCCAAAGTCCTGATTGATTGCACCTTGTGAAGCTTCAACAACGGCTTGTGGGATAGGTAGTATTTCGCTTTTATTAGGCGTAAAACTTGCGGCAAAACGATCAATAATGGCAGCAGCCGTTACTGATTGAAGCCAATTTACAGCAGTATGCCCTGCAGGCACTGAGGCCGGAGTAGGTGCGTAAAGAGAATTACCCCATACCACTCCGGTTGTAGAATTTTGTCTATAAAACATACGTTGTGGCAACTGATCATAAGGAGCAACTTTATTTGCCATTTTAACGAGTTCGGCCTTTGTGTCTGAAAGTTTCGTCCCCAAAATGTTCCAGCGTATAAGATCATATTTCCGGATACCTTCGCTAGCGAACTCAAACAAGCGTTCGTCCTGAATTGCAGTTAAGAAAGCTCTTTGATTAGCTGTCTGATTTGGTTTAAGGTCCGCATCTTCTATCCTTGTTATACTTGTCGTTGCCGAAAATCCAGTACCCCCACCGCCACTAACTGTAATGGTAGGTGCACTAGTGTAATTAGCGCCTGTTGAAATAATGTCTATTGAGACTACTTTACCACCATTAATTCTGGCAGCTGCAGTGGCACCTGTACCACCTCCACCAGTAATTGATACTGTAGGTATTGTTGTATAACCAGTTCCTTCACTAGAAATGGTAATACTTTTAAGAGATCCGACAGCCCAGGCTCTTCTTCTTACCTGATTTACAGCCGCTATAGCTTCAGTGGTAGGTTCCTGTAACTCGTTGACAGCTTCAGCATACATTAATAGCACATCTGAGAACCTGATTATTGGCCAGTTTATACCATAATACTGTTTACCTGTATTTAATGGGATAGCCGGAGTTATCCAGTCTCTTCTCCATTTTCCATCTGGTATATTTATTAATAGCGACGCATTATAATTCCCATTAACTATAGTAAACGGCGCAGATGAAACGTCTCTTCTAGTGTCTTGGGGACTATATGCATAAAATAACGTTGGTAATATAAAATTTCTATTGTTACCATAGTTTGTACCAGAATTTGTAACTCTTATACCATTCCATGTTCCAATTTGACTATCAGATTCACCACTTTCTCCTCCCATGGCTACTTCCAACAACACCTCTCCATTTGGCTCAATCTTCCCATCCAGTATATTATCCTCCCAAACCGCCCTAAAACTTGGGTTCAGTTTATGAATACTGGTCTTAGCCATAATATCTGAACACTCGTCACGGGCAATTGTGTAATATTTTAGATAATCTGCACTTCTTTCCATTTGCCGGCTCTCACGACGTAGGGAATATCCACCTCTAAATAAAGCTATTCGGGCTCGCAATGCTTTCACTGCACCTTTGGTAATTCTCTCGTCGTCAGCAACACCAGGATCCTTTCTCCAGGGCACAAGATCTGTAGCTATTCTCAAATCTTCGATAATACGATCGTAAATTGTATCACGATCTGTTTTGGGAACGCTAAAACTTGATAATTGAGACGATGGTTGGAAGTGAGCCGGTAAATCTCCCCATAATTTAAGAAGTTCTGAATAAAATAATGCCCGCAATGTAAGAGCTTCCCCATGCAAACGCTCAAGTTGCCTTTTCTGCTCTTCAGTTCCGTTAGTGTACATCGGCATCCGCGGAATATTATATATACAAATATTTGCTCGTTCTACTCCGCCATATAAACGATTGAATGTTGGGCCAAGATTCGTGTTTCCCGGGGTTACTGCATAAGCATTAAGAGATCTTTGTGCATCAGTAGCGGTACCCGTTAAGAAACCAACCATTTCATCAGTATCAAAAGGATACACCAGACTTAGATTTAGGCCGTAGTTAACGTTTCCTAATCTGTTATAAACACCCATCAGCGCCTGAAATGCGGTACTTGGATTTGTAAAAACTGCCTCTTCGGAAGAGGTAGCTTTAGGTTCCTGATCCAAAAATTTTTGACAGGAGTTTAAGCTTATTAAAGCTGATAGGGCTAAAATAACAAAACTATATATTGATCTTAACTTCATGTTTATAATTTTAAATTTTTAATTTCTCTGCTATAAAGTAAGGTTTACTCCCAAAGTCAAATTTCGAGAACGTGGGTAGGCTGAATAATCAACACCAGGCGTAACCCCGGTAGATCTTCTCGTATTGACCTCAGGGTCATATCCGCTATATTTCGTGAATACTGCAAGATTATTTCCCGTTGCATAAATACGGGCTCTTTTGATATTTAATTTTGTTAGCATTGCCGGACTAAAGCTATATCCAACAGTAACATTATTTATCCTAACAAAAGATCCGTCCTCCACAGCCCAACTTGTGGTATAATAACCAGGTGTACTACGTACGGGTATCCACATATTCGCGTCTTTATTAAGCTCACGAAGTACTTCTGGAGGTGCCCCGGTTATTGTTGAACCTGATAATCTCTGCACAACTTCTCCTGTTGCATCTACTATCTTCCAACGATTTTCAAATTCCGATGGCAAGTTGTTGTTGTTCAAGTATCCGTTAGATATTTCAATTTTATTTGCGTTCAGTACATCTGATTTAAACCGGTAATTGATAAATATACTTGCATCAAAATTTCCAAATGTAAATTGTTGATTAAGACCCCCGTAAAATTTAGGATTCCCATGACCTATTATTTGTTTGTCATCTTCTCCTATAATACCATTTCCTGAAATATCTTTAACTTTCATGCTTCCAGGCTGTGGAGCACCGAACATGGCAGTTGAATTTACGACACCAGACTTCAAGGTATACCTAGTGGTAGCTGGATCATAATCAAAATCATCTACGGAATAAAGCCCGTCAGATACAAATCCCCAAATACTGCCAACCGGCTCTCCTACTTTTACGATATAATCTCCAGGAACAGTAAGCGATACCCAACCTGAACTTTGAATATAAGATTCAAGTCCGCTTGATAATCTCTTTACAATGTTATTATTATATGAGATGTTAAAGTCTGCATTCCAGCTAAATTTATTTCTTTTTATAAGCTGGGATGAGAATTGCACTTCTACACCACTATTACGTGTATCGGCAGTATTTTGTAATTGCCTTGAGTAGCCTGTTGTTGTGGATATAGGTACTGAAGTAATAACATCATTCGTTCTGTTACTGTAAACATCTAATGTTACCTGAAGCCTGTTCTTTAAAACAGAAAAGTCTAAACCAAGATTTTGTACAACTGTGGTTTCCCATTTTAATCCTGGATTAGGCAGAGTACTTGATTGATACCCGAAGACTGAAAGATCATTTCCTAATGCATATGGAGCATTAGCATTGAAGCTCGACATAAAATAATAGTCCGGAATACGGTTATTTCCTGATGTACCATAACTTAGACGCAGTTTAAGATCCTGCAACCAATTTATATCTTCCATGAATCGCTCTCTGGTGATGCGCCAGGCAAAAGATCCGGATGGAAAATACCCCCAACGATTTCCGGGAGCAAATTTAGACGAACCGTCTGCCCGCATAGTGAATGCGAACAGGTATTTATTGCTATAGGTATAATTAGCCCGACCAAAAAAAGACAGGAGAGTACTTTTTTCATAATTACTATTAGGAAAACCAGGTCTTATCTGTCCCTGTGTAAACTGGCTTAATGCAGTTTCCGGAGAAATACCACGGGGATAATTCATAAATTGCATCTGGTCACTATTCAGTTCTCGGGTATAGGTTTCTTCTCCAAGTAAGATTGTGATTGCATTTTTCTTAGAGAATTCTGTAGAAGATTTTGAATTGCTGTAGGTAACAACATTGGATAAGTTAAATGTTTTGTTTTGTGAAGTATTAACTGCAGTGCTCGGAAACTGAATACTTCTCAGCGCATCATTAAATTGATCAACATTTACAGCTACACTATTATATCCACCAGAAGATTTGAAAGACCAGTCGCGGCTAATGGAATAAGTTAAATTAGCCCCCAGATTAGTAGTGGTGTTGTTGCTTTTTCTATATTTTGCAAGTGACCAAGCTATTGGATTCAGGAGTCCTAAACCACCACCCTGATTCGTATCATCAAAATAATCTTCATCAAATTCATCAACAGCCTCTCCTTCATTTAAATAGGGTTTATATTTAATAAAATTTCGAATTCCATTAAGCTGGGCATTTCCTGCATCCGATGTACCTGCACCATTATTAGTCACAAAAGAATGACGACTGCTAACACCGACTTTTAGTTTAGGTGAAATAGTTTGATCTAGTTTAAAATTAAACAAGTGCCTGGCATAGTCTGTATTGATTACAATACCAGTTGCATCATTATATGTATAACTTAGATTATATTTAGTTGCAGTAGTACCTCCGTTAACACTTACATTATGAGTTTGCTGCCAGCCATTATTTCCCATCACCTCACGCTGCCAGTCAACCGGCTGATATTGTTTAAATTGTTCGAGATGAGAGAATGAGAAAGTTGGAACTTTATAAATTCGTTTAAACCCATTGGAATCGTTACTTAAGCTATAACGTTCCCACTGGTAAAGCACAAACTCATAAGGCGACATTACTGGTAATGTACTTGGAAGTTGATTTAATCCTGCATGACCATAATATTCTACGGCAGATCGGCCAGCCTTACCCGATTTAGTAGTTACTACAACCACGCCATTAGCACCCCTGGACCCATAAATTGCTGTTGCTGATGCATCCTTTAATACATCAATACTTTGTATATCTTGAGGCGAAATAGATCTTAAACCGTCTTCTACCTGTACACCATCGATAATATACAATGGTGAGTTATCCTGAGTAATGGACCCTCCACCACGCACTACAATATTAACATCAGGGTCTAAAGAGCCTTCTGACGCAGTTACCTGTACTCCGGCAATCCTTCCTGTTAAAGCTTGTTCGGCTGAAATAACTGTAATATCTTTAAGATCCTTTGCTTGTACGGAGGAAACTGAACCTGTCAAATCTTTTCGGCTAATCGTTTCATAACCAATTACCACAACCTCGTTAAGAGCACTGGCTGCTGTTTTCATTGTCACATTTATCACCGATTGACCTTCTATATTTTTCTTAACAGGCTCAAAACCAAGGTAGCTAAACACCAGGATAGTCTGATTTGGTTGAATATTTATTTTATAATTTCCTTCAACATTTGTTATAGTAGCTCCGGAAGATCCTTCTACCTTAACGCTGACTCCTACAAGAGGCTCGCCAGTATCACTTATTACTTTACCAGTAACAGACTTCAATTGAAACTTTAGAGAGCTTACACCCTTTTCTGATGATTTTGTAAGACCTATTAGAATTGTTTTTTCTCTGATTGAGTAGCTTAGTCCCCTTTCTGTTAATGTTAATGAAAGAAATTCTTCTAGCGGCATTTGCTTTACAGAAACATTAACCGGTTTAACTTTATCTAAGAAACGTTCGTTATAGATTACATTATAATCAGTTTGTTTCTGAATATCATTAAAAACATCTTTAAGAGAAGAATTTTTAGCTATTAGTGTAATAGTCTGGGCATAGGTTGCTGCGCTGAGACGCAAACAGCATAATAACACAAGCACTGCTATTAATTTCATAATTCTTAGCAATTGGGTATTAACCCGTACAGAACGGGGGTTTATAATACTATTCATAAACTATTTTTACACTGCAAACCGTACTGATATGCCATAGCTATTGCATGACACATTACTTATGCTTAGGTTTGCAGTAAGTGGATAATGTTATTTTTACTTATTAAGGTTTAAAGAGCTGTCCTAAATTGCAGGGAGGATGGTGAAGCGTCTTCCCTGTTTTTTAAGGAAAAATTGCTAAGTAGAGTTTAGTCTATTCATAATATGGTTTAATTGGTGGTTAATAATTGGTTTATTTAATAATCAAAACTTTGTTTTTCATTGAATATTTAACTTCGGAAAGATTTAGTAATTCGAGTACGGTTTGTAAGGATACATTCCGGGACATCACCCCACTGAAAACTTCTTTTGAAGTATCATCATTCTCGTACACTATATGAATATCATACCAGCGTCCGACTTGCTTTAGCATTTCGACCAAGGGTGTTTTATCAAAATAAAAATTGCCATTTTTCCAAGCAGTATACTGAGTTGTATTAACTCTCTCTTTTCTAATCTCACCTTGCTTATTTGTTGCTTGTTCCCCTGGCTGAAGCAGGACGGATAACTTACTGTTGCTTAGCCTAACTTTACCTTCTACCAGGGTTGTTTTGACGGCTGGTTCATCTGTATAGGCTGAAACATTAAATGACGTACCAAGAACCTGAATTGACTGTCCTCTTGTTTTTACGATGAAAGGGATTTTAGCTAAGCGCTGAGAGATTTTAGATTTGGCGAATTGTGTTTTCACCTCAAAATAACATTCACCTTC
>JAZQRF010000131.1:0-2130 GCA_045629485.1 Pelobium sp.
ATTGCCCCAAATGCAATGGTAGCTATACCTGTTAACATTCTCTTTTTCATAGTAGATCTTTTTATATACTACTATTGCAAAGAATTTGCCAGAATTAATTAATTGGTTACGTCTAGTAACTCAATTTCAAAAAATAATGGCGTATTCGGAGGGATAGATCCACTCCCTGTTGACTTATAAGCTTTAGTTGATGGAATTAATAACTTAATCTTCCCTCCTTTTTTAATCTTTGGCAAGCCTGCCTGCCAACCTTCTATAAGTGAAGATAAAGTAATTTCCATAGGACTCTCTGCTCCTGCTGCATCAAACTGGGTTCCATTAAAAAGTTTACCTGTGTACGTCGCCTTAATTTTTGAGGCTAAGGTTACTTCTTCTGTACCGGTACCGGGGCTAATGATGTGGTAATAAACACCGCTTGCTTCATCCTTTACATAAGTATCAGGCAGGGTCTTTTTATATTTAGTAATCAAACTATCTTCCACAGCTGCCTGAACTTTTGAGTTGATCACCTCAAAAGTAACATCCAGAATTTGATTCCCTTTAATCTGGGTACCTATACCATCCTTACCATAGGCCAGGTAAGAAGGTATAATTGCTCTTACAATTCCTCCAAATCTGGCAGTATCCAGGCTGGTTTTAAAACCCGGGGGCTTGATGTAACCAAAAAGATTAGATGAATAAGAGTAAGTATCGCTAAAAGTTACAAGGCCATTAAATGCAGGTATTTGATTGCCGCCTAAAGCTTTAATTTCTTGTAAATAGTAAACCGGGTCTGACCTGTCTATCCGATCGCCACCTTCTTTTATTATTTCATAATAAATCCCGGTAGCATCTTTTTTAAATCTTGAGCTCAGGTTATTTTTGCTTAAATACTCCTGAATAGTAGCATCCTGTATCTCCTGCAAATTTCTTGTTTCTTTTTCACAAGATGTAAACAGCACTATTAAAATCAGTAAAAAACTGAAAACTTTATTAATCATATATTTTTTTATTCTTCTTTAACTAACTCAATGTCAAAATCTAAGACAGAATTTGCGGGAATACCATTTCGTGGAGTTGAACCATATCCATAATAAGACGGAATTATCAATCTTATTTTTCCTCCTTTTCGAATCAGTGGAATACCAATTCTCCAACCAGGAATAAGTCCTCCTAAAGAAAAAATTTGTGGGGTCTCTCCTGTCTTATCGAAAACGGTTCCGTTTAACAACCTTCCTTCATATTTTACTTTTATAACAGAGTTGTCATTTACCTGTTCACCATCCCCTGGTTCTATAATCTGGTATAAGACACCAAATTTCACCCCGGAAGTATCAATTCCTTCTGCAACAATAAATTGGGACATTAACACCGAGTCTTTTGTGAATTGCTCCTGAATCTGTTTACCTGTATCTATCTCTAAGTTATTACTTTTCAAGCATCCGCTCAAGGCGATTACACCAGTAAAAAATAAAATCCAAAAACTTTTTTTCATGCTGTCTTAATTTACAAATTTATCTATCTTTTTAGATAAACCTACTGTTTAACATTATTTAACTTCAAAAATATAATCTTATTATATTTACTTACGGGATAACAGTTGTTATTGCTACAAACCTAATTAACAACACTAGGAGAATCCGATTTAAGAATTGGTTTGATATATTTACTGTCTAATAGAAAAACAACATGAAAAAAAGCAATTTAATTATTACCACCATCATTCTGTTGAGCCTCTCGGGCGCTAAATCTGGCCTGGCACAACAAAAAGATAAAGAATTTGTGCACACCGTGTTTTTCTGGTTAAAAAACCCCGAAAGTAAGGAAGACAAAACTAAGTTTGAAACCTCTTTAGCCAAATTCCTTAAGAGTTCGGCTCATATAAAGACCATGCATTTAGGAGTTCCTGCGAGCACTAATCGCCCGGTTATAGATACTACTTATACTTATTGCCTGAGTTTGTCTTTTACTTCTAAAGAGGAGCATGACAAATACCAGGAAGAGGAAGTCCATAAGATTTTCATCAGGGAATCTGAAAACCTATGGAAGAAAGTGCTGATCTATGACTCTGTAAATATTCTTTAGCCTAATATTTCCATCAGCTATAACTTAACGGAGATACTTCCGACTGGGCAGTGTCTCCTATTTGCT
>JAZQRF010000132.1:0-19306 GCA_045629485.1 Pelobium sp.
TATCGTTTCAAGCTCCTCTAATAGCTAAATCAAGCCTTAAAAAATCTCACTTAGTGTATATAATTTTAACAGATTAAAATGTTATCTTGGAGGAATAATCCGTTGAATTATTGATTGAAAAAGGATGAATAAAACAGGTAAAAAGGCAAAATTATGATATTAAATAATTTAAATATAAAACTGAATACCAATTATTTATATCAAACAACTAATCTAGTTATTCAACAAAAAAGATTAAAAAAAAATTAAAAAAACTAAACATTTTAGCAAATGACACAAAATGAACGTATTTAGATCAATAAATTCATTAGTAATCAATATTTTATCAGGATCTATTTTAATATTAACTTCACTAAGTGGTTTTTCGCAAATTTTTAATGGCGGACAAAACCCACCAAGTGTAAAGTTTGAACAAATCAATACTCCTAATTTTCAAATTATCTACCCCACCCTATTAGAAGACGATGCACAGCGAATAGCGAATACACTGGAGAAAATTATAGGAGAAGTTACCAGGAGCTTGGGAAGAAGCCCTAAGCCAATTTCTATTATTTTGCAGAACCAGGGAGTAACTTCTAATGGCTTTGTTCAAATGGCACCAAGAAGGATGGAGATATACACTATCCCCCCACAAGAATTCGATGCACAGGACTGGCTAAACAGTTTGGCGGTGCATGAATTACGTCATGTAATACAATACGATAACCTAAGCCGAATTTTAGGTGCACCCTTTTTTGAAGAATTAAAACTTGCACTTTTTGGAGTCAATTTACCTGCCTGGTTCTTCGAAGGAGATGCTGTGATAACAGAGACTTTATTAAGCCCTGCAGGTCGTGGCAGACAACCTTCTTTCGACATGGTTTTCCGTACCAATATTTTAAACAAAACACCTTATAGTTATTCCAAAAATTACCTGGGCTCTTTCAAGGATTTTACACCAGGATATTATACTCTTGGCTACTTCATGACGGCCAAGATCAGGAGGGATTTTAAACCCGATATTTTAGATAAAATTTTAGGCAGAATTTCTTCCTTTCCTTTGCGCCCTTACAACTTCAGTTCCTCCTTAAAAAAATATGGAGAGTATGGCACCCACGAGTTGTTTAGAGAAACAGTATCGGAGCTCGATTCTTTGTGGACCGAACAATCAAAAAATCTGATCTCCAAAAGCTATCAGGTCATGAACAAAAAAAATATTAAGTCCCCTGCTCATTATCTCCTGCCTTATTCCATTTCATCTGATGAAATTCTTTGTCTAAAAACTTCGATGGCAAAAACTCCCGAGATCATTATCATCAAAGAAAAAAAGGAAAGAAAAATTTTAAGCATAGGCAGCCAAACTGAACCCAATCTTCACTATGCAAATCACAAAATAGTTTGGGATGAGTTTCGAGCAGACCCACGTTTTGATCAGCGTTCGTTTAACGTGATTTGTATTTACGACCTGTCGACTTCAAAATTCAAACAGCTCACTTCTAAAAGCCGCTACTTCTCCCCTGCACTTTCTCCGGATGGAAAAAAAATCATAGCAGTCAAAGTATCATTACAAAATAAATTTAACCTTGTTGAATTGGATGCAGAAACTGGTGATGAAATTAAAATTTATCCGAATGAGCATAATTTTACTTTACAAACCCCAAGCTATAATGAAGACGCTTCTGAAATAATTGTGACAGCGGTAAACCAGGAAGGAAAAACATTGATGCTGTATGATGTAAACTCCAGTGGGCGGGAAAAATTATTCGAAGCAGAAAGACAACTTCTCTCCAGGCCGATTTTTTACTCTAATGAAATCATCTATAAAGCTCATTACAATGGAGTCGACAATATCTTTTCTTTTAACCTGATAACTAAAGAAAAAAAACAATTGACTTTCTCGAAATTCGGTGCTTTCAATCCAAGTATAGATTCTAAATCTCAGAAACTACTTTTCAATGACTACCAATTAACAGGACACGACATTGCATTTACCGATTTAAAGGCCTCAGATAAAATTTCACCCATCCAACCTACCCAATACTCATTCGAATATTTTAAACCTCTTAAAACTCACGAAAACAATCCGAATATTTTTAATAATATCCCTAAACTGGAATATGAAGTAAAACCTTATAAAGAAATTTCGCATTTGTTCTATTTCCATAGCCTAAGACCCATCATTACTTTTGATGATTTTATCAATGATTACAACATCGGTTTCAACCTGGTTTCTGATAACAAATTAAACACATTGTCTTCCTATGTAGGTTACAACTATAACTCGAGTATCGGCTCGAATGAATTTAATGCTGGGTTCACTTATCAAAAATATTATCCGATTTTTAGTGTAGCTTATGAAAACACTCAAAAATTAGCTTTTGCCAGAGACACCAGTAACGGCCAAAATCTTATTTATGATTTTAGATGGAGAGAAAACAAAACAGATTTTAATGTTCTTTTTCCGTTTTTCACGAACTGGCTAAATAAAAGATTCAGCACCGGATTACAGTTAAACACCAGCTATATTAACCGATACAACTTTAGTATCAACAACATAAATATCACTAAAACTCTTCCGTTCCCCATCAAGTACCTTTTTTATCTTCAATATAACAGCACACGCAGCCAGCGGGATTTGGCACCAGCATGGGGAGCAAATTTCAATGTCAGCTACCAGCATTTACCTTTCGACAGCAAAAGAACAGGGAGCATCGCCTTATTCAAGTCTGTATTTTACTTTCCCGGCATGTTCTCCAATCATAGCTTTAGAATAAATTTTAATTTGCAGGACACACATGGGGTTTATGTTCCCAATAACGATATCGCAAGAGCGAGCGGCTATGCTCATCTAAAACCAATTGGCAGACTACATAATTCTTTGTTTTTAAATTATAAGCTTCCGCTGATGTACCCTGACTGGGAAATTGGTCCTCTGGCTTATATCAAACGATTAAAAGGCGCTGTATTTACAGATTTTGAAAATTTAGGCAAAGGCAGCGGCTTGAGGTCTTATGGCGCAGAATTAAGTACCGATATGAATTTGTTAAGATATTATCTCCCAAATTTTGAGTTAGCAACTAAAATAATCCTTCCGGCAGAAAAAAGCTTTACAAAAAACCCGATATTCGAACTGGGTTTAAATTTCAACTTATAGTTTGATCCCGCTTTAAATCATAAAAATAAATATTATGAATTTTAAAATCATACTGCTAATTGTACTTTCTGTTTTAACAACAGTTATCCTAATGCAAAACACAGACGAGGTTCTGTTTAAAATCCTTTGGAAAGAAGTTTACATTTCTAAACTGGTGATGATGCTTGGGGTCACCTTATTTGGCTTTATTATTGGCGTTATCGTAGGCAGGCCTAAGAAAAAAATAAAAGTCAATAATTATCCGGAGTCAGGAAAAGATGTTCCTCTCGAAATTAATAATCCCGAAGATGATTATTACATTAAACCTGAACCTAAAAAAGGGTTAAGTGACGAAGACCGGGATTACATCAGCTAAAATATTCTTTAATCAAATTGATCATGAAAAAAATTGCCTTTATAGGACTTGGGAATATGGGCCTGGCCATAGCTCAAAATTTAATTAATGCCGGCCATCAGGTTAACGTTTATAACCGCACTAAAGAAAAAGCTCAGCAATTAACAGGTGAATTTAAAATTTGCGAGACTCCGGCTGAAGCTGTTGCCGAACAGGATTTTGTTTTTACGATGCTGGCTGACGACGACTCTTTAAATACAGTAACCATAGGCGAACATGGCTTTTTAAACGCCATGAATGAAGGTGCAATTCACGTAAGTATGAGCACTATCTCTCCGGACACTTCTAAAACTTTATATGATTTGCACAAGAAAAGCGGTTCGCATTACCTTACTTCCCCGGTTTTTGGCAGACCAAATGCTGCTGCAGACGCAAAATTATATATCTGTATTTCGGGAGACAAAGAAATTAAAGAACAAGCCAAACCTTTATTAGAAATAGTTGGTCAGGCGGTGTATGATTTTGGAGAAGAACCCACGGCAGCAAATGTGGTAAAACTTACCGGTAATTTTATGATTATGGCATCTATGGAAACCATGGCCGAAGCTTTTACACTGGCAGAAAAACATGGTTTAGACAGAATGCAGGTTGCTGATTTTTTCGGGAACACCGTATTTAATGCTCCAATTTACAAAAATTACGGTACGCTTATCGCGAAAAATGAATATCAACCCGTAGGATTTAAATCTGTTTTGGGTTTTAAAGATGCCCGACTGGCTGCTAAAATGGCATTAGACACCAAAACGCCTGCTCCTATTCTGGATCTCGTGTACAATCGTTTATTAAGTGCGATAGCCAAAGGAAATGGCGAAAAAGATTGGGCAGAAGGTATAGCTAGCGGGGTTTCTTCAGATGCGGGTTTATAAATCAAAAAAGATGTATATTCTGACACTCCTGGTTGCTCTGGCAATTTTTGCTTATTACTTTTTGAATTCTGCAGTATTCGGGATCGATCCAATCGTAGAGAGTTCTCCAAGAATAAAATCTTCTGTAAACTATAAAAATGGATCCTTTCAAAACCAATCTCCTACTGAAGTTATGCGGCCAGGGGCTTCGTATTGGGGCTTACTCAAAAACTTTCTGAATAAACCAAAGGATACAGAACCAGCAGAGGCTATCAAAACTATTAAAACAGATTTAAAAAACTTTAACCCGGCAGAACCTGCAATCATATGGTTTGGTCATTCATCTTACCTGCTGTTTATTGATGGCAAAAAGATTCTGGTAGACCCGGTTTTCACGGGTGCTTCGCCGGTTCCTTTTTTCGGGCAGCCTTTTGCCTACACAGAAAATTATCATCCCGAAGATTTCCCGGAGCTGGATCTGATCATCATCACACATGACCATTATGACCACCTGGATTATAAGTCCATAAGTAAGTTTATTCCGAAAACAAAACATTTCTTATCCCCATTAGGGGTAGATTCGCATTTAATCAGGTGGGGAGCGGCATCTAAAAACATCACTTCTTTAGACTGGTACGAATCGGTTGAAATAGAGCAAATAGCCTATACTGCTACTCCTGCCCGACATTTTTCGGGAAGAAAATTTAAACGCGGGAATACCTTGTGGAGTTCTTATGTAATAAAAACCAACGATTTAAGCCTATACTTAGGTGGAGACTCGGGATGGGATAAACATTTCAAAGAAATTGGACAGAACTACGGCCCTTTTGATTTGGCTATTTTAGAATGTGGCCAATATGGAGACGATTGGCCAAACATCCATATGTTTCCTAATGAAGTTCTTAAAGCTGCAGCCGAACTGAACGCAAACAAAATATTGCCGGTGCATTGGGGCAAGTTTTCTTTGGCTTTACACAGCTGGACAGCGCCTATAGACAGCTTGTTAGAAATAGCAGAAGATAAGAACAAAAATATTTTCACCCCTCAGATTGGAGAGCCTTTGTATATTAACCAGGAAGATAAAACTACTGCCTGGTGGAGAAATTAGCCAATAAGTTAAATGCTTCTGCTACTTCTTTTTTATAAAAGGAATCCATTCGGCATCGTCATTCAAACTCAATGAAAGCGTCATTTGGCTCAAGCAATGCTTCATTTGGCTCAAGCAATGTTTCATTCGGCCCAAGCAATGCTTCATTTGGCTCAAGCAATGTTTCATTCAGCCCAAGCAATGCTTCATTCTGCCCAAGCAATGCTTCATTCAGCTCAAGCAATGCTTCATTCTGCTCAAGCAATGCTTCATTCAGCTCTAGCAATGCTTCATTCGGCTCTAGCAATACTTCATTCGGCTCAATGAAAGTATTATTCTACTCATGATAGCGTCATTGACCCAAATGATAGTGTAAATGGATGCAAATCGTTTCGGATCAGCGGGTGTTTTAGAGACAATGAATGAAGAATTAATTATAAAGTCTTTGTGGCTCCCCCTTTGTGGCGTAATTTTAAATTTAAGTTTCAACTATTAATCTAATTGCTAATTTTGTTTAACCAAGGAACCTATTTCCTTTTAAATATAACATAGTAACCATGCTTAAAGAAGAACGCCAGGCTCATATTATCAAACAAATAAATCTTCATAATAAAGTATTATCCTCTGACCTGAGCGTACAGCTTGATGTGTCAGAAGATACGATTAGAAGAGATTTGAATGAGCTATCAGAAAGTGGAAAAATCTTAAAAGTACATGGTGGGGCCTTGTCAAAATCTTTTCACTACCCTTTTCAGCAGATTGATGCCTATGCTAAGGACGCAAAAAAAGAGATTGCCAGAAAAACCCTGGGGCTTATCCAAAACGGTATGATTTTACTGGCAAGTGGCGGAACAACGATGATAGAACTAGCCAGGATGATCCCGGACAGCCTAAACTGTACTTTTTTTACAGTTAGTCCTTTAGTTGCCTTAGAATTGGCAGAGCGCCCTAATATTGAGGTTATTCTTCTGGGCGGACAGCTTTCTAAAAACGCACAAATTACTACTGGTTCGCAGGTTGTGAGTCAGCTGGCGGATATTAAAGTAGATTTATGCCTGTTGGGAGCAAACAGCGTTTCTATTGAGGGAGGGATTACTGATTCTGACTGGGAAGTGGTTCAAATCAAGAAAGCTATGGTTAAAGCTGCCCAGAAAACAGCTATCGTAAGTATTGCAGAAAAATTAGATTCTATTCAAAAAATGAAAGTTTGTAATCTAAATACCATTGATTATTTGATTACAGACCTTAACATTACGGATGAAAAAGTGGCCCCTTATAATAAAATAGTAAAAGTGATCTAGTTTAGCCCATCCTTTTTTTCGATCTAAACCCAGTAAAAGCAATCTAAACTTTAACATTCTTTTTATTTGGGACAAATCTCTAATTAGGCCTTATTCATACTTGCCGACCTCCTCTCTAAATTGCATCCTTTCGTTAAGAGATATGCCAAAGTAACTTATGAGATATATCATGGTTTAATAGGAACAAGTTAGACTGCCTGCAGTGATTTTGGACTTCCATCTGTAGACCTTACCTTTTGCAAGCGTTGTGTGATCTCTAAGCTTTGCTGAACACTCAGCCCAGATGAAGAAAGAATGTTCCCCGCAAACATGTGAGATGAGAAGCTTCAATCATGATACAGCTCCCTCCTTATGGTTATGCTGCTGTAAAAAAGAGCTTATTCTTCCATCTCTGGTAATAAGATGTTAAAACATCAAAAACATTTGAGTGGGAGTATAGTGGAGGTATAGTGGGAGTAACCACGGCTTAAAGTGGGCCTAACTACGGGCTAATCTCTCTGAATCGACAAGCCTCCCAAGGGAAACCCTGTTGAAAAGAACAAGGTTATTATTCATTAATCTCCCATCGCATTTTATCAAATACACTCATCCACCAGGTAAACAATAGACTCGTAGTTTTTCCCTACCGCCTCTGAAAGAGCCATTTCACAGGTTTTTGCACTGGAATAATAACCATCAAAAACACCGGTTTCTTTCACTTCTTTGGCCTCTAAAGCTGTTGCAGAAGCGGTGAGCTCTGGAAAAAGGAATCCCCTGTCGCCAGCCATTCCACAGCAACCTGCAGTAAAAGGTACAGTCACTTTTTCTGCAAAAGCCTGGGCCACTTTATTAAATTTATAGTTGAGTCCCATTTTTTTTAGAGAACAAACTGGGTGCAATACCACATGCTGTTTCTTCCTTTTTAGTGTCGCTCGAGGAAGAATAAATTCCTCTATGTAATCTATACTATCAATGATTCTTAAAGAATCAAACTTTTCCTTATTATCTTCTGAAAGTACATTTCGGCTGCCTTGTAAAGTATGAGTACAGGAACTTACATCTAAAACCACAGGTAATTTACCGTGATTAGTTTCTTCCCATATTTTAGAAATGGTTTCATTAGCAGCGAATTCGAAAGCTTGTTGGTAACCCTTAGAAGAAAACAGTTGACCGCAACACAATCCGCTAATCTGCTGAGGAATTTTAAAACTCAAACCCACTTTGGCAGAAATGCTAGCCATTGTTTCAATAACATTTTTCTTATTATTGGCAGAACCGCCCATCATACGGGAAATGCAGGTGGGCATATACACCACAGCTTCCTCTGTTTTTAAGGATGTAATAACTGATTTTATATTCCCTGTAGCCTTAAGCTGGTTAGACCACTGCGGCATGCCCGGAAAACGTTTTTTAACAGATTTAGTAAAGTTAAGCAGGGTATTTTGCCCCAAGAGACTACTAAAACCAGTTGCTGCCTTCACGCCTACTTCAGCTACAGACGAAACCAAAGAGAAGTTTTTAGCGACCATTAGCGCTGTCTTATTAGCAAAATCGTTATGATTTTCCCTCCTTAATCTTTTAATCAGGTCTCCGGTATTGATATCCACCGGGCAGGCGGTGGCGCATAAACCGTCTACCGCACAGGTATCCATTCCATCGTACTGGTATTGATCCAGTAATTCTCTATATCTTATTTTATCTCCCCGCTTCTTTAATTTGAGCAGTTCCCGCCTGACAACAATGCGCTGACGTGGAGTTAAGGTAATATTTCGGCTCGGGCATACGTGTTCGCAGTAGCCACATTCCATGCATTTATCTACTTCTTTCTCTACCGTAGGTAAATCTTTCAGATTAGCAATATGCGCTTTTTTATCAGCATTGATGATGACACCCGGATTAAGCAGGTTTTCGGGATCTATGGTTTTTTTAAGCGCTTTCATGATACCGTATATCTCTTCACCCCACTCCGTGGAAACAAAGGGAGCCATGTTGCGCCCCGTACCATGCTCCGCTTTAAGCGTACCATTGTACTTTTTCACCACTAAATCGACCACCTCATTTAAGAAAAGATCGTACCTGACTATTTCCTCTGCAGAATTAAAAGATTGCGTGACCACGAAATGGATGTTGCCATCTTTGGCATGACCAAAAATAATTGCGTTGCCATATTGGTGTTTTTTAAATAGTTGATGGAGATCTAAAATAGCGTCGCCCAAACTATGAACAGGGAAAGCGATATCTTCTAAAATCACGGTAGAACCGCTGGCCCTTACAGCACCTACAGAAGGAAACATTCCTTTCCTTATTTTCCATAAAAAATCCTGTTCTATCGGATCCTGGGTAAATACCGCAGGATTTAAAAGCGTTAGATCTGGGGCTAAGGCTAAAAACTGATTGATTTTTATGTCCAGGTCATCCTTACTATTTGCCTGATATTCTATTAGCAATGCCGCAGCCGATTCTGGCAGGGTTTTAAAAAAACCGGGTACCCCTTTAATATCTTCAACCGAACGCAGAGAAGCCCTGTCCATCAATTCCACCGCTTCGGCCCCTGATGCGGTTAATGGAAGTATTGCTTTACAGGCTTCATAAATATCCGGGAAATACAATAGCGCTGTAGACTTTTCACTATAATCTTCGATGGTATGTAATACGGCTTCAGCAATAAAACCCAAAGTACCTTCGCCTCCAATTAGCAGGTGAGCCAAAATATCCAGGGGATCTGTATAATCTAAAAAGGCATTCACAGAATACCCTACTGTATTTTTTGTTTGGTAACGATGCCTGATAAGCTGTTTTAATTCCTCATCGCCAATAATTTGATCTCTTAAAGTCTGGAGTTCATTATAAATCTCCGGACATTCTGCCGGGAACCTTTGATAGTCTTCTGCATTCTCTGTAGAATAAATCTTACCGTTAGGTAAAACAAACTTAATAAATGCAGTGGTATGGTAAGAATTGTGCTTCACCCCGCAGCACATACCGCTGGAGTTATTAGAGAGTATGCCTCCCATCATGGCTGAATTGATGCTAGACGGATCGGGACCTATTTTTTTACGGAATTTTTTGAGGTGATGATTGACCTTAGCACCAATTGCACCTGGCTGAACCCTCACCTGCGTTCCATCTGCTTCTACTTTTACTTTGTCCCAATATTGGCTAAGGTCAACCAAAATCCCATCAGTAATAGATTGCCCGGACAAACTGGTACCGGCAGTTCTAAAAGTTAAGGGGATTTGCTGTTGATGAGACAATTTAAAAAGCGACACAACTTCATCAACTGTAACCGGCTGCACCACAGCTTGTGGCTGCAAATGGTAGAAACCAGCATCGGCAGCATACGCTACCAAATCAATTAATCGGGATTTGATCCGCTCTTCGGGCAGAATATTTTTTAAAGATGCTATTAACTGCATTTAAGATTACAAATTTGATTCGTTAACCGGAAGATGATCTGGATGAAATGAATCATCTCTTTTACTGATCAAAAGTAAACATAAACTGGTAATTGCAGCATTGATGATGATTAATTCGAAACCTATAGAATAGTTAAACCATGAAAGCGAATTTGCATCAATTACAAAAGACAATAATGGTGATAAGATACAAATGAAAGGTACCAATTTATCTTTCACACGTCGTTTACTTATCATCCCGAAGGCGAATAATCCTAGTAATGGCCCATAGGTGTAACCAGCAGCTTTAAAAATGGCATTTACCACCGAGTCATTGTTTATCAGTTTAAAAACTAAAACCACTAAAAATATAAGAAACGAAAAAACGATATGAACATAATGTCTTTGTCTAATCAGTTTTTCGTCATTAGCATCTTCCTTTTTATCGAACCCAAGAAAATCTACACAAAAAGAGGTGGTTAGAGCGGTTAAAGCAGAGTCGGTTGTGGCGAATGTAGCAGCAGTTAAACCAAGCATAAATACTACAGCCGGCACCAAACCCAGGTAATTTAAAGCAATTTCGGGGAACAAATGATCGGCTGTTCCTAAAGAAGCAACATCAATTCCTTTTGCTTGTGCATATTGGTACAATAAGGCTCCAACGCTTAAGAAAAACAGGTTGATGAACACGAATATTCCTGTAAAAGTGAGCATGTTTTTTTGTGCCTCCCCTATATTCTTACAGCTTAAATTTTTCTGCATTAAATCCTGGTCTAAACCAGTCATGGCAATGGTGATAAATATCCCGCCTAAAAATTGTTTGATGAAATGATTTTTATTGGAACCAAAATCGTCCCAGAAAAATATTTTTGAATATGAGCTGTTTTTAACCGTTTCGAAAGTTTCGGCAAGGTTAAGGTTAAGACCTCTGGAAATAAAGTAAATAGAAAGTACAACCGAAGACAATAAAAATACAGTTTGCAAAGTATCGGTAATGATAATTGTTTTTAACCCGCCTTTATGTGTATAGGACCAGATCAGTACCAAACAAATAACGATGGTTACCCAAAAAGGAACATTCCAGGCATCAAATATAAATTTCTGAAGTACAATAGCAACCAGGTACAACCTAAATGCGGAACCGATTGTTCTGGAAACCAGAAAAATCATAGCGCCAGATTTATAACTCCAGTAGCCCAACCTGTTTTCCAGGTAAGTGTAAATAGAGACCAGGTTCATCCGGTAGTACAGTGGTAATAAAATTGTAGCTATTAATACAAAACCAACCGCATTTCCTAACACAAATTGAAAATAACCAAATGCGCTTTTTTCTACCGCTCCGGGTACAGAGATAAAAGTTACTCCGGATAATGCGGTACCAATCATCCCGAAGGCAACAAAATACCATTTAGAATTTCGGTTGGCTATAAAAAAACTCGAATTGTCTGACGACCCTTTGGAGGTGAAATGTGAAATAACAATGAGTACAGAAAAATAGACTACTAGAAATAGTAACAGGATTACCGGAGACATATAATGTATATAATTTCGTTTATAAAATTAGCATATGGCTTATAAATTGAGCACAATTGCAAGCGCAAATAAGCTCAATTTATAATTGTTGCAATATCAACATTAATGATTAACTAATGTACTTTCTATTGCTTTTCTTACACTTCCGTATTTTTCCAGTAATAGCGCCGCGGTTTCTTCATTACGCCCGGTTTCCTGCATAATCATCCGTATTCCCCGGCTAAATAATTTATTATTGGTGAGTTGCATGTCTACCATTTTATTTCCTTTTACTCTTCCAAGGCGAATCATTACTGCGGTAGTGAGCATATTCAAAATCATTTTTTGTGCTGTACCAGACTTCATTCTGGTAGAACCGGAAACAAACTCGGGACCAACCACCACTTCTACCGGGAATTGTGCCACTTCCGCCACCGGGCTTCCTGTGTTACAAACTACACATCCTGTAACCACCTTATTTTTGTTAGCTGTTTGTAAGCCTCCAATTACATAAGGTGTAGTTCCTGAAGCTGCAATGCCCACCACAACATCGTTTTCGTTTACACCAAACTCCTGCAAATCTTTCCATGCCTGCTCGGTATCATCTTCGGCAAATTCTACAGCTTTACGGATAGCTGTATCGCCTCCGGCAATTATTCCTACAATCCAATCGAAAGGCACACCAAAAGTTGGCGGGCATTCCGAAGCGTCCAATACGCCTAAACGTCCGCTGGTTCCTGCTCCTATATAAAATAAACGTCCTCCCTTCTTCATCTTCTTCACGGTTATTTCTACTAATTTTTCTACTTGAGGTAAAGCCTCTGCTACCGAACCGGCTACAGAAGCATCTTCTTTATTAATATTAGAAAGAAGCTCTTTTACAGACATTTTATCGAGATCATTATAATTTGATTCTCTTTCTGTTGTTATTTCCATTTATATAATGATTTATCTAATCCTAAATTATTTACTGCTCAATAATCCTGTGCCATAAGTTAATTCAGAACTTACAGTAACCGGCAATTTCCCTGTACTCTTTATAGTGCCTTGCAAAAGTTTAACAGCAGTTTCCTGCATGATGGCATCGTCTTCATAACAGGCAATAATATGCGTTGCAGTTTCCAGGTTTTTGATCATATAAGGCGTTCCAAACACAAAATTAAATACCATATTATTTTGCTGTAAGCTTGCCAATAGGTCTGAAGCCGATTTGCTTATACCGAAATTATTTACCGGATATTTATTGAATGCATGAATTCCTATTATAATTGCATCGTATTTGCCTTCTTTGATTTTGTTGGATGTTTCTGAAACTACAGCAGCACTGTCTTTATAGGATACGTAAAAAGCATCTGCATTATAAGCTGCCTTTAATAATTGAGAAAAACGGTTTTCCTGATCGATTCCTAAACCTACGAAAGCTACTTTTTTACCCTTTAAATCAAAATTGCCCGGAGCTTGTTTTACTATTGTAATTGCCTTCTCGTAAACCGCAGCTTTGATTGCTGCCACATCTTTATTTAAATCCTTTACAATATTTGCCGTATCAATGTTTTTAAGTTCAGAAAGGCCCAAATTATATTTAGCAATTAAGACCCTTTCTACTTTCGTATTGATATCATCCCAAGTCAATTTTCCTTTTCGGATAGCTTTTCTTACACTTTTAATACTTCCTTTTATATCTCCGGGCAAACAGAGCATATCATTGCCGGCTATAATAGATTGTGTAGCTGCCTCTCCTTGCGGGTAAAACTTTGCGACGCCTTTCATCTCCAGCGCATCGGTAAAAGTTAAGCCTTTGAAACCTACTTCGTTTCTTAAAAGACTGGTGACGTTTTTGGGCGATAAGGAAGATGCCTGATTTTTTGTAGAGTCGATAGATGGAATATATAAATGCCCCATCATCATGCTGCCCACACCAGCTTTGGTGATTTCTCTAAACGGATATAATTCTAATGCATCTAATTCTGCCTTCGATTTAAGAATAACAGGTAAATCATAATGAGAGTCTACACTCACATCGCCATGACCCGGAAAATGTTTCGCACAAGCCATAACGCCACCATCCTGCATTCCTTTCATGATAGCAATACCTAAATCGCTTACACTTTTCCTGTCTTCTCCAAAAGATCTTACATTAATTACCGGATTCAAAGGGTTGTTATTAATATCAACCACAGGTGCGTAATTTACATGAATACCTGTTCTTTTACACTGTTTGGCAATGGCAGCGCCAACCTCATAAGCCAGTTTAGGATCTGAAGTAGCGCCAATGGTAAGCTGGTTAGGAAGAGCTGCAACATCAGAATAACGCATCCCTACGCCTGTTTCTCCATCAATAGTAACCATTAAAGGAGTTTTAGCTATTGCCTGCAGCCTGTTAACTACCTCTGCCTGGGTAACGGCATTTCCCTGAAAAAGACATAAAGCGCCAATATTGTACCTTTCTATATCCTTTGTTACTTTTTCTTCAAAAAAAACATCTTTTCCGCCTTGTTTTTCCGAAAGACGGATCACCATCAATTGCGCTATTTTTTCTTTCCTGCTTAATTTCCGGCTCTCTTTGTCAGCCCATGCCTGTGCTTCAGGTGTAACCTGCAAAAACTGCTGTCCGTATCCGTAAACGGAGCTCAATAAACAAAACCCTAATAATACTTTTCTCATTATCTATTCCTCAGCAAACATGCCTTTTATCTATTTACACTTTAAAAAGGTAATTTTCCCATCCATAGTACTCACCATCACCTTGTTTTTCTTTACAGGAAGGATGGCATTGACTAAAGTATTTGAAGTTTTATGTTGCCAGATTACCTCACCATTTTTTCGGTTCAATGCGCTTACTAAGCCGGCGTGTGAAGGGATAAATACCAAACCATTGTTTTCGATAATTGCTGTTGGCGCTAATTCATAGGGTAACTGTAGGGAAGATTCCCAGGTGATATTAAAATCTGAGGAAAGCGCAGCAACGCCAAACACTTTCCCATCCATTGTTTTAGCATATACCAGTGATGAATCAAGGGAAATACCCATAGATTCCCTCATCCTGTTATCTTTAATGGTATGACGCCAAATTTGATTTCCGGTATGGGCATCTAAAGCGGTCATATACCTATCTGGTGCCACAATAAATATTTTGCCATGTGCCCCCACCGGATAGCAGGCCGCAGGTGAAAACATCCTGTTTGTGGAACCATTGCTCCATTTCCAAACCTGCTCACCAGTATTTGCATCTAAAGCATAAAACTCGCTTCCCCAACTTCCAAAATAAATTTTATCCTGATAGTATAAAGGTTTGGTAACTACAAAACCCTTCACCTGAGTAAATTCCCATTTTAAAGAGCCGTCCTGCATGTTGATCGCTCTAAAAGCCCCATCGGAGGAACCTATATAAGCTATATTGTTTTGGATAACTGCCGTACCTAAGACTGCTTTACCTGTTTTATACTTCCAGACTAAGTTGCCACTTTTTGCATTGAGGCAATAGATATAGGAATCTGAAGAACCTGTAACCACAAATTCACCCCTTACAACTGGGGTAGAATAAATTTTACCACCTGTTTTGAATTTCCATTTTTGCCTGCCATTGTTTACATTCAGTGCATAGATTTCTCCATTTGTATTTGCAGTAATTGCTGTGTTTTTATAGAGCGCAAGGCCTGTTCCCAGATCGCTATCATCCTGAAACTCCCATATAACAGATACATCTGAAAACTTTTTATTAACTTCAAAAGAAGGACGTGGGTATTTTTGAGCTTCCAAATGAAAATGATGATCTTTCAAAGGCACACTTAGCCATTGTTTTAAATAAGCTGATGAGGGTCTTCTTTCCTCAAAAATTGCCTGATCTTTGGAAATGGTGATGATATTATATCCGCCGGTAGTATCTTTGGCCCGAAGGTTAGACCTGCCCATAATATTTGGGATTCCTTCAAATTGGTAAGCTTTATTTGCATGGCCATGTCCACACAACATGAGCTGAATGTTTGTTTTTTTAAGAATATCTAATGCACTATACCAGTTATTCAGAGAGGAATCTTGTGGATAATGATTAATATATATGACCGGTTTACGCAAATTAGCCGAAGTGCGGAGGACAGAATCTAACCAAACCAAATCTTCCCTGGGCACCTGCCCTGGCCCCATGCGCATGTTTGGCCCAGACCCTGTGCCAGCAAATAGGTAGCCTTTATGTTCGAAACTGAAAGTACCTGCTCCAAAAGTTTTGATAAATGAATTCCCACCACTTTCAGACCAATTGGTATCGTGGTTACCCGGAACTACATGATAAGGTTTATTAAGTTTGCTAAGAATTTCTTTAGCCAGTTTCAGCTCCTCATCAGAACCAAATTCGGTAATATCTCCGGAAACTATTACAAATTCTATAGCGGAATTCGCATTTATATCAGCGACTGTTCTTTGTAAATCTTCCTCGCCTGTGGAATTACCAATATGAGTATCTGTTACCTGAGCAAATTTAAATCCCTGAGAGAAAACAACCTGGAAGGTGAACAGCAAGCAAAAGGTAAAAATATATTTATAAGCCATTATATTCGTTTACAAAGATTATAGTCGACAAAATCTGTTTTTAACGACATCGTTTTGATGCCGTTAAAAACAGTTAACTAAACAAACTGCATTGCTGCAGAAAAACTTAAACTAGCCAAATTTACAATTTAAATTCTTAAACATGCGCAAAAACGCACAATTAATTTTGAAAAAGCGCACAATACCGCATTGGAAAATTTTAGATTTTTACCTTTATAATATTTGACCTGCTGCTTTCGTTTTTCAGCCTGTCTATTGCAGTTACCGTATACTTGTATTTCACCCCTTTAGCCGCATCTTTGTCAACAAAATTTGCTTTCTCGCTTCCAAAAATAATCTTAACAATGTTCTGAGGATTCGAAATGTCTAAAGCAGCATTTTCTTCTGTACGGTAAACCACATAACCGTAAGCGCTTTCTCCGTCTCTTACAGTATACGGCTTACTCCATGTCAACTTATTCTTTTTAGCCTTTAGCTTTAACGGAGCCGATGGCGGCGTATGATCTAACCAGGACATTGTTGGCACCAGGGCCGGATATTTGTATAAATCTACTCTTAAAGAATCCTGAAAACCTCCAAGGTTGTTGGTTACCGATTTAGAACTGAAATATACGCTTCCCTGGATCTCATTTTTATTCCTTAAATACCTGATTTGTCTTGGCATCTGCGTTTTGTCATTCCAACCATTTTTCTGCTCTATTAAACGATAGTTCCCATGACCAACATAAACATGCTTACCGTATGCATTTTTAGCCCACCAATCTGTTAAAACCTCGTATGCAGCAGGAGCATATCCAAAAGGAAAATAAATTTGCGGATTTACATAATCTATCCACCCTTTTTCTGTCCATTTTAAAACATCAGCGTAGAGCGCAGAATAACCAGCCATGCCATTTGTTGCCGATCCTCTGGGATCTTCCTTCTGGTTTCTCCAGATTCCGAAAGGACTGATTCCAAATTTAACATAAGTTTTTGTTGCCTTGATACTATCCGCAACAGATTTAATCAGAAGATCTACATTGTTTCTTCTCCAATCTTCTATATTTTTTATACCGTTAGGATATTGAGCATAGGTTAAAGTATCTGGCATGATGTCTTTTCCAGGATATGGATAGAAATAATCATCAAAATGCACTCCATCAATATCATAATTTCTAACTACATTCATTATAATTTTATTGATATAGGAACGTACCTCTGGCAATCCCGGATTAAAGAATTTCTTTTTGGCATAAGTAAAAAACCATTCTGGTTTTTGATGCGTGATATGATTTGTACTTACCAATTTCTCGTTATCATCATTTGTTGCCCTGTAAGGATTAAACCATGCATGAAGCTCCATCCCTCTTTTGTGCGCTTCATCGATTGCAAATTGCAAGGGATCGTAAAAAGGTGTTGGACCTTTCCCCTGTTCGCCCGCTATAAATGCGCTCCATAGCTCTTCACTCTTTGCATAAAATGCATCTGCCGATGGCCGAACCTGGAACATAATGGCATTCATTCCATTTTTTTGATGTTCGTCGAATATTTTAATTAATTCTTCTTTCTGTAAATCAGCATGGAGGCCTGGCTTTGTTGGCCAATCAATATTTTTCACTGTGGCTACCCAAACGCCACGGAACTCCCTTTTGGGAGCATTATTAGTATTGATTTGTGCATATATAAAGTTGCTGCCCGCAAAAAGTAGGAGCAATAAAAGGGCATACGTTTTTAACATATTTTTTTTGTAAATAATGGTATCTATGATGCTTGATTGATAAAAATCAAATACAACTCAATAAATAATCGCAATTAACTGAACATCAATATTTAAAATATTAATACTTTTATTTAAGTACTTGCACCGACGCGTTTATAGCTTAATTTAGGATCAAAAATTAATTTTAACGATTCGCTTATTTTAGTTCTATCAAATCAGATGGTTTACTCTCCTGGTTATCAGTATTTAAGGTTGAAACGGAATAAAATCCTTTGCTAGTTAATGAAATAGTATTCAGCTTAGTTATTAGCAATACTTTTCCTTCCTTTTTCAAATCAGAAAAGAAGTAAACTACAGATTTTACATTTCCAGAAGTAGTCCACTTCAATTCGCTATTTTCTATTCTCACATTAGTTGCTACTGCCGGTGCTGGCGCTACTGCTCTACCAACAAATGGCATTACAGCAGGGTCTTTGTAAATCGCAGTCAATTTATCTGTAATCCCTACTTTATTAGAATTCAAATATTTTGCACTATACATTACATTCCCTACCACATTATTGTTCAGTTTAGTCAAATCAAATTGTCTCTGTAACTCTCCTGACGACTGAAAGGCTGAGGGCATAGTCGGATCCCCAAATTTATAAAATCCGTGGCCCACCATTAAAGCAGCTTTATGACTATTGTTGGTCCATTCCGCAAGTCGTAATCGAAAATCATTGAATTGGTTTCCAATCTCCTGGTATAATTGAGGAATAACCACATCTACCCACCCCTCCTG
This sequence comes from Pelobium sp., assembly GCA_045629485.1. Lineage (GTDB taxonomy): Bacteria > Bacteroidota > Bacteroidia > Sphingobacteriales > Sphingobacteriaceae > Pseudopedobacter. Next base: position 18,672 of record JAZQRF010000132.1, read on the forward strand.
GTTCCATTTCCTTACGTCGGCATATAACGAATTGAAGTTTTTGTTGATATCCGGAGCAGGAGAAACAGAAAATACTACACTTGGCTTGGTTGCAACAATGGCATCATACACCCCTTTAATAGCCTTATTAACATTCTCTCTTCTGAAATTTTCGATAGTGCTTATCCCGGCGCCGTAAGTTTGATAATCGGTTTGATCATTGTAAGTCTCACCTTCCGGGTAAAAATAATCGTCGAAATGAATTCCATCTACATCATACTTCGTGATCGTTTCCTTTACAATATCCACTAATCGTTGTCTCACTTCTGGTATGGCCGGATTATAAATTCTTATGGTTGGAAAGTCCTTTACCCAGGCTGGACTCACAGTTGAATGAAGGGCAGGAAAAGAGCCCCCCGCAGTACGGGTAGCAATACGATAGGGGTTCATCCATGCATGAAATTCAATATCTCTGGCGTGTGCCTCATCAATCATAAATTTGAGCACATCGTAACTCGGGGCTACACCTCTTGTTCCAGTGATAGCAGCACTCCAAGGCTCGTAATCTGAGCTGTAAAATGCATCACCCATTCCTTTTACCTGAAAATAGATGGCATTGATATTCATCGCCTTAAACTTTTCCAAATAGTTAATGT
>JAZQRF010000133.1:0-7108 GCA_045629485.1 Pelobium sp.
CATTTAAATGGCAAATACCAGTTTGCTTTATTGGATAATCTACTGTAAATTTCATTGTATTCGGCACTTCCTACAGGAAATTTCGCTGCCACTTTAGAAGCTAAATAAGTTGGATCATTCCTTCTTAAAGCTATACGCAACAAATCTCCCCAACGGTAACCTTCAAAAGCACATTCTTCTGCTGCTTCTTTAATAAGCGCATCTTCAAGAAACAATGTAAAACCAGCTGGATCTTTTATAGGTCTGTATTGAATATTAGTAATAACTCCTGCGCCATTTCGGGTAATTACTGGTGGAGTATTCATATCAAAATACTTTGCTGAATCAATTGGAATAGGATTTAAGCTCACTCGAGCTCTTACTCCAATATTACGATTCCAAGGTGCTCTAAATACAGGGTTATCTCCCAAACGAGCATCCAGATAATAATCACCGCCAGGCTCATCTGTCTGTTCAATATTGGTAACATTCACCGCACCTCTTTTAGTGCTGCCGGAACGATAATCTGTTGGATCATCATATTCCTCTGTGAAATTGGTATTTAAAACCGCCAATGCAAACTTGTTTCTATTGTCTCTATTAGCAGCCTCGGCCATACGAAAATGCAAAATAGCAGCTCTGTATAAAATCCATTTTCCTGTATTTTCAAATGGACTGCTACTACTATATCCTCCTAAATACTTGATAATCTCTTCACGGCCAGGTCCACCGTTCGATCTATAGGAACCCGCTGCTCTATAAGCATCACCAATTCGGGTATTGCTATTGCTTTCCTCATTTTGCCAGTTGCTTATTGCTTTTACAGAAGGTTTTAACAGGTAAGAACCACTGGCAGAAAACATTTTTATAAAAGGATTGGCAGGACTAAAATTTTTATCAAAAGGCATTACCCAAATATTTTCATAATTGGAATAACGTTCGTTATAAGGTTGGTTAAAAATTGTTGCCCACCCTGCATTTTGTATTTGTGCAGCATAACCAATTTTATAAGTCTCAAAAAACTGATCAGGGATAGGTACAGCCGGAAAAAGTACATCTGCTGCATTCATTACTACATTATAATTTCTGGCAGCTTCTGCCCAATTACCTTTCCAAAGATTTATATCACCAAGAATTGTCCTTTTAAAGATATAAATCTTATTCATATTGTAACCGTCATAGGTGGTCTGCAAGCTTGATCCAGTAGGATATTGCTCTTTATAAGGTAAACTATTTCCAAAAGCTGCCAACTTATCTAAAAGCTGACTAAACGGTATACGTTCAAATTTAGTTTTATCTTTTAAATCATTAATATTAGAAATTGGATCGGTAACATACGGCACATCTCCCCAGTGAATTCCCAACTGCAAGTATAACCAGCATCTGATTGCTCCTATATCAGAATACCTTTGATTATACTCATCAATTGTTAAGCGATTTTCTTTACGCATTTTATCAAAATTGTATAACACATCATTACAATTCATAATCACTTCATAAAAAGGAAGTGGGCTCGCATAGGGATTAGTAGCCGTTGCTGTATGTGTATTGATTTCGCGTAAATCAGTATTAGCATTTTCTGTTACATCCATTAAATCACCTCTCACCTCGTTAAGTACTACATATTGTTCTGCAAGACCTAAAAACTTTCCATATATGCCCAATACAGCCGCATCTGCATCATAAACATTTCTATATGCCTGAGCTTGTGATAGTGCATTACCTGGCTCTAAATCAAATGTTTTTTTACAGGAGAACACAGACATGCATACTACTGCTATTATGATATACTTTAAGTAGTATTTTAATTCACTTTTCATATTTCTTAGTTTTAGCATCTTAAAATTACAATCCTACTCTTATGCCTAATTGAACGGAACGAAACTGAGGTTCAAGGTTAACATCTACCCCTTGTGTAAACAGACCGTTGCCAGCACTAAACTCAGGATCGTAGCCTAAATAATTGGTAATTGTAAATAAATTGTTTCCTATTAAATAAAGTCTGGCATACTTAATTCCACTATTTTTAAATAAAAAACTATAGCTTACCGATGCTGTTTTTAGTCTAAAGAAAGAGCCATCTTCTATCCACCTGTCAGAAAACCTTGAGTTTCCGGCCGGATCGCCAATATTTGCTTTTGGAACATCTGTTTGTTGTCCTTCAACTCTCCAACGGTTAATCACACCTAACGTTTGGTTATTAAAATTATTCATTGACTCTAATTGACGCCTGGAGTAGTTATAAATATCATTACCAGAGCTAAAGTTAAAAAAAGCATCAAAGCTCCATTTTTTATAAGTTAAGGTATTCCCAATACCACCTACAAAATCTGGATTAGGATCTCCGATTACCCGACGATCAGCATCATCGATAACATTATCCTTATTCACATCAAAAAACTTAACATCTCCCGCAGTAAAGGCAGCTAAATTGCCTCTGCTATCTTTATATGATAACCCGGCTGCATTTGCTTCTGCAGAGGTTAAATAAACTCCGCTTGATTCATATCCATAAAATTGGTTTGCTCCTTGTCCAACTTTGGTTAAATAAGTTGCACCCGCGTATTCATTGATCATATTTCCGGTTGGGAGACTTTTAACCTCACTTGTGTATTTAGAGACATTCAAAGATAAATCCCATTTAACTGCTTTATTAACTACTCTTCCGCTAACAGTCACATCAATTCCGTTGGTAGTTATGGCACCTGCGTTATTTAAAACATATTGGAAGCCCGTTGCTGCAACTACAGGTTCATAAGTGATTAAATGATCAGCTTTATTATTGTAAACATCTACAGAAAAATTTAGTCTCTCTTGAAATAATGATCCTTCCAACCCTAAATTAGCTTTGGTAACCGTTTCCCATTGTAAATTTGGGTTCCCTATATTGCCACTAACCAGACCTTGTACACCTAAAAAATTTTGAGCTACATAGAATTTTTGTGCACTGTAGTTGCCGATATCATAATTACCAGTTAATCCATAGCTCATTCGCATTTTAAGGTTGTTAACCGCATCCACAAAAGACATAAAATCTTCTGAAGAAATAAGCCAGGCCAAACCTACAGATGGCATTACTGCATATTGATTACCGTTGAATTTAAATCCATCAGCCTCTTTTCCAAATCTGGAAGAGCCATCCATCGCTACATTAATAGAGGCAAAATACTTTTTAGCAAAATTATAATCTGCATTTGCGTAAATGCTTAACCAGTTCCAGTCTCCATTTGTTCCGCTAACTCTTCTCAGTGCTGCTTGCCCGCTGCTTACGCTCACAAACTCATCAGTTGCAGAATTATAGCCTAAGCCATAATCTGTTTCACTCTTATTAGTATTGTATCTAAAGCCAACATTAGCAGTTAGCTGATTTCTACTATCAAAGCTTTTTGAATATTTTAGTTTTGTATCGTTATACAAAGAATATAACCTTGACACGTAGCTTCCTGATCGGTTATATGCTATCGCTTTTGATAATGTATCCGGTACTACTCCTTTCTGAGGAACAAAAATCTTTTCTCTTACCTTATCAAAGGTTACACCCACTATTGTTTGCAGAGTTATACTTTTATTTAAAAGATAATTTAAACCAAAAGATCCGCCAAAACGATAGTTATTATCTACATTTTGTGCTTTCTGTATCAGCGATACCGGATTACTTCTATTGAAACCATCAACTTCATCAAGATTTGGTGAAACATCTCCATTATTATCTATAACATTTGTAGATAAAAAAGGAGCTTTTACTTGTGCCACGTAAATAGGGTTAGTAGTTGGAGAAACTCCTTGATCAGATAAGTTTTGATTATTAGAAGTAAAAGATAAGTTTGCAAATGCTTTTACTTTTTGAGATAAATTTAAGTCTGCATTAAACCTTGTTTGATAACGGGTTAAATCTGTTCCTCTGGTTAAACCTTCATTTTTCAAATACCCTAATGATAAACCATAAGTGGCAATATTATCTCCACCAGTAACTTTTAGATAATAATTTTGGCTATAGCTGTCTTTCATCACCTGATCCTGCCAATTTGTATTATTATGGTAACGGTAGTAGTCTGGATTTCCTGAAACATTATCATTAAAAAAAGGCAAACCCGCAATTTGTGCCTGGCTATAAGAAGTTTTCAACGCATCTGCCAAGTAAATTTTATACTGACCAGCATCCATTACAGGTGTGTTTTTAGGCTGAAAATTAAATCCTCCGTAGGCGGAGAAATCTATTTTTGTCGCCTGTTCTTTTGCTCTAATGGTATTGATCAATATTACTCCATTTGCTCCTCTTGTACCATAAATAGAAGCTGAAGCATCCTTCAATACGGTAATATTATCAATATCTTTAATATCAATATCCTGCAATGGATTATAATAATGAGCAGTAGTTAATGAACTACCAAACTCTGTATTATCATAAATAACTCCATCAACAACATATAGAGGCTGGCTACTCGAGTTAAGTGTATTTAAACCACGTATGCGAATATTAGCACCCATTCCTGGTGTTCCTGAGCGTTTCGTTACATATAATCCTGCAGCTCTGCCTTCAAGATATGCATCTGGAGTTTCTGCACCTCTGTTCCAATTATCATTTACAGTAAAGGTTTCAATGGCATAGGGAATATGATTTTTCACTTGTGGTCCAGACGGCATGAGCACCGAGCTATAAATTGAAGAAAAATTATCATCCAATAAGGATATTTCTAAGTCCTTTTTACCTTTCAAGGGTACTTCCTTTGGTTCGTATCCTTGCGCTTCTACAAAAATCACTGCTTTATAATCTGGCACAGGTAAAGAAAAATATCCTTTTTCATTAGTAATCACAGCTGAGAATCCTGGTAAGCTAACGTTCACTCCAACGACAGGCTTTCCCGTTGATAAGTCTTTTACATAACCTTTTACTTTAAATTGGCTAATGTTATCTGTTTTCTGATTAAATAAAGCGATAGAGTCCTTTGCTGAAATTGCATTCTCAGTAGTATCTATTTCCTGTGCCTGCAAAGGGTTCGAGACCAAACTTAAGAATAAACCAGGTAATAAAACGTACCTGAACGCTTGCGTAAATATTTGCATATCTAATATTTTTATCTATTAAGGAACAGGTATTAATTCTATATAATCAAGCAATAAGGTGTTCTCTCCGTTGGTAGCAACATTATTTGCAACCATAAAGAGATCTATAGGTCCGTATTGTGCAACGGTGTACTCACCAGCATATTCTCTATTATAATTTGGCGAATAAGTTCCATCGTTGTTTTTAATTACGCCGACGTTTTCGAAATATGGAATCTCTGTTGCTGTACTAGCTCCAAACGCAAACTTTATTCTAAACTTAGTAATTTCTGTTGTTCCTATTGGTGGAATAAGATTGAAATCTCTGACCGCCCTGAAATAAACCTTGTATTTAGCGGCCTTTAATATTGGTCGATATTTAACCCAAAAACTAGCTACGGCATGATTTTCTATTAATAAATCTCTAAAAAGGTTATTGTATAGTGGATTATTAATATCAGTAGAATTTCTACGCTGCCTAACTTGTACCGTTTTTGACGATTGTAACGTATATCCTGTTTCACCTTCAATTTTCACATGTTGTAGTTTACTCACCATATCGTAATCCAGTTTGTTCATTACGTAAACCACTCCATTACTTGCCTGGTAAGTTTTAACAATGCCATTTTTGTCTAAACTATAGATCACACTATCCTTCGAAGAGTAAAGTTGAGCAGGAAGATTGTTTATATCATATCTTCCCAGTATAGCTAAATCTTTAACCACATCCAGATTGGTTAAGCTATCAGTTAATAAAGGATCGGCGGTTTGGAAATAAGGTGTTAACTTATTTTTTTCTGTAGTATACGCCCCGTCTGTTAAAATGATGTAGGTATAAACCGAATCCTCATTGGCAATATCATTTTTATCCAAAAAACGATTTTCAATAGTTAAACCCACTCCCTCTTTGTAAATTGGCTCACCAGTTACCTGATCGTAACCTATTATTTCTGATTTATCTGGATCTCTAACATCATAATTTAAACTGTTAAGCTCTTCTTTCTGGAGCGTATGATCTGTAAAAGTATTTAAGTATTCCCAGATATTTAATCTAGGAACAATTGCCTTATCTACCACATGTAAAACGCCATTACTACCATATCTATTAGCGGTTAAAATCTGTGCTTCACCATATGCAGCAGCTGTTAAAACTACATTCTTTTTACTTAGTGTCCTTATTCGTATCTCGGGCCTTGGGTCTGTTGTGAAATAAGACAAAACTGAAATATGATTACCAATAAGCAATTTGAGTTGCTCCCTATCATTAACTACCACTTGGTCTATTGCTGCTAATGCAGCATTAGTAGGTGCCCAAACTGTTAAAGTTTTGGATGAGGAAAGAATGGTATCATATCCGGTTGTAATCAGGTATTCATTAAACTTGCTTAAATCTGGGTTCTCTTTTATTTGCTCGAGCAAGTTTTTGTTTAACGAGTCCTCAATCGCTACATTATGGTCGTCCCATTTATTGCATGAACTGGTAAATGCTACCAGTACACACAATAAAATATAATATAAATCTTTAAAAATCTTAATCATTCCTAGCTTTTTTAATATTAGTATTCAAGCGTACCATCTTGGTTTACCATTGGATGTATCTGATTTTGATCTACCGGAATAAACTGGACCAAATCGATATAGGTATCACTGGATGCACCACTAACCCATTTAAATTCAAATTGATAAGTTTTTGTTGAAGGAAGATCCACTGTTCCAAGTAATCTACTGTTATAATTATTATCAGTTTGATTATTTAGATATTGTTTCCATCCCTGGGATTCCAAATCTGCCTCAGTACCAGCTGGTCTTTTCGCCATACTATCAAATGTTCTTAACATGGGTATACCATCAATGGAAACCTGGTTTACGTTTGCAGGATTACTGGATGATTTCTTATAATATTTATAGCAAACCCAAACTTTATATTTACCCCGTACCAATAAAGGTGTTTTTAAAGTGATAGATTCAACACGGGCCGGTCCTCCTAGTGGTAAGTTTAAATAATCACCGAAAACAGCTTTTTCTGATGCACTATAAACATAATATATCCCTGTTTTTCTAGTACCGCCGGTAGTGTAAATAGTAC
>JAZQRF010000134.1:0-2970 GCA_045629485.1 Pelobium sp.
CTTCAGCAGAGCCCGGAGGCGGGCCATAATTATTTGCCAGATCAAAATGGGTAATACCATGATCAAAAGCAGTTTGAATCAGCTTTCGGCTGTTTTCGAAATTATTAACATAACCGAAGTTGTGCCAAAGGCCTAGCGACATTGCAGGAAGTTTTAATCCGCTTTTCCCGCAGCGGCGGTATTGCATGTTTTGGTAACGGGAGGGGGAGGGTTGGTAGGTCATTCTATATCAAACACTGAAGTTAAAAAATTTATAAATTATAATAAGTGATGTTAAACTAAATTTATGTAAATTCCATCGTAATTAATTGAGTTTCTAAGACTTCCATTTATTTACAGAAAACACTAACCAATCCTTATCAATTAATATTAAAAACTAATATAAATGAAAACACACTTATTCATTATAATTTTTTTGTGTTGTTTTTCCAAATTCCCTAAAAGTCAGGAAAAAACCACACCGACAAATCAAAAGCTTTTTTTTGAAAAAGCTTATTTGCATACGGATAGGAATATTTATTCTGCCGGAGAATATGTATGGTTTAGTGCCTATCTGGTAAATGCACAGGATAACCGACTATTATCAACAAGTAACACTTTATATGTAGAACTTTTAGCTAACGAAAATCCGGATGAAGTACAAAAAAAAATCATAAGATTAGATGAAGGGACAGGTAAAGGCGATTTTCAATTAACCGAAACCCTATCACCAGGGGTTTACACCTTAAGGGCCTGGACGAACTGGATGAGAAACTTTGGAGATTTGTTTATTTTTGAAAAACAGATTCAAATTGTTGGAGAGCTTACAAATACTACTGCTATTTTAAATAACTCCTCTCTGAAAAACAAGCCAGTAAATAAACCACAGAGTAAACAACTGACTCAAATTGATAGCCTTGAGTTTCTGCCAGAGGGAGGTTCTCTTGTAAATGATATAGTCTCTATGGTTGCCTTTAAAAGTCTCAGAAGTGACCAAAATTTAATTCAGGGAAGCATCTATAACAGCAAACAGGAAGTTGTTACTACTTTAGAAGGAAAAAATGGTATGGGCACATTTATGTTTATGCCGGTTATGGGGGAATCCTATACTGCAAAAGGAAAATTTAGTGATGGTAAAACTTTTAGCCAACCATTACCTGGAGCCCTCCCGGTAGGTTATGCGATACGTATTATAGAAAAAGATAGCCTTTATCAGGTGATTATAAATACCTCTAAAGAATCAGAATTAATAGGAAAAGATGTTTTACTGGCAGGGAAAAGCCATGGTATGGTGTGTTTTAAAAAACAGCTGACCATTAATAATCCACAGCAAATGATCAGTATCCATAAGAATAATTTCCCGGGAGGAATTGCAGCAATAACGCTTTATGATAGTGATGGTAAACCAAATTGTGAACGTTTGGTGTATGTTGACCAAATAAAACCTACGATTGTTATTACACCTCAACAGAAAGTTCATAAAACTGATATGCAAATAAAAAGCAACCTAAAACTTAGGGATGAATCAAATTCCCCTTTGAAAGGAAATTTCTCCATCGCTGCCGTGGATGCATCTTTGGCTAAGTCTGCCTCAGGGAATATAGTGTCATACCTAATGCTGGAATCCGAACTTGGTGGAAGGATAAATCACCCGCTTCAGTATTTCGATCTTAAGGATCCTGAAAGAGCAAAAAAATTAAATCTTTTATTGCTCACGCAGGGTTGGAGAGATTTTTTATGGAAAAAAGTGGCTTTAAATTCAACAAAACTTACGCATATTCCGGAGACCGGGATTACGATTTCCGGAACTGTTAAAAGAAGAATTGGCGATAAGGGTATTTCAAATTCCAATGTTACACTTAGATCTACCTCAAGCAAGCAAACCCAACAGCTCATATCGGGAGCAACAAATGAAAGCGGAAGATTTTTCCTTGATGGATTTAAATTCATTGGTGAGCAGAAATTTGCAGCGAATGCAGTAAACAAAAAGGGAGAAAATGAAGGATGGATTAAATTGGATCCCATATTTAAATCTACATCATTCTATCCAAAAAACTCAGTATTGGATACTTCTTACCTAAGCTCGGGCCAGGAAATTTTGAGCAGGTATAAAAATATGAAGCGAAGAAATGCTCTGTCCGACACGATTATGTTAGACGAAATTACAATTAAAACAGGTCCGATTGTTTTAGGAAACTCTGTTTTAAAAGATTTGGGTTATAAAGATAGAGAATATAATATTTTACCTTCGGACACCACTTACCAGAATCTTAGGCACTATTTATTAACTAATGATAAGCAAACTGGGCTTAAGGATAATTTCGTTGTATTCAGAGTGGGAACACGCATTATTTATCCGAACTTCATTGTAAACAACAGACACCTGTTTTTTATGGAACATGAAATTGTAGAGGAAGGGCAGGAAGAAGATACTGAAGTTCGGGATAATATCTATCATACCTATTTAAATTTACCTATGTCTGAAATTAAAAAAGTCACTATCAAACATAGGGTAGGAGTTCCTGTAGGAGCGCTTGAGCCAAAAGACTTTTTTCTTATCTACTTGTCGCTTAATGATGGTGCCACACTGGGGGGTAAAAAGAATCCTATTATTACCCAAACGAATGGCTACTATGAGGCCCGTAAATTTTCTCGTCCCACTTCTTCCGGTCAGCAAGTTCCCGATCTAAGTACGACCCTGTATTGGAATCCTTCACTAAAAATAAATGAGAACGGAGAAGCGGACTTCTCTTTTCGATCTCCGGGTATAAAAGGTAAAGTTAGAATAGAGATTCAGGGAGTTACAGAAAATGGTCACCCTTTAATTGCCGAAAGTATAATCGATGTAGAATAATCGATGTATCAACAAAAAAGGATCTCCAAGCTTGGAAGATCCTTTGAATCTATCTGTTAATAAAAAAACTATTAGTTCAATTTAAATGGCAGAAACCAGTTATCAGGATTCATTAATTTTGACTGAACCTCTCCTGC
>JAZQRF010000135.1:0-11711 GCA_045629485.1 Pelobium sp.
GCCCTAACATTATAAGATGCATCATCTGATGGCCTGAAAGCAGTTTGAAATCTAACAATATCAGGATTTGAAAAGGGAAGAAAGATAAAAATCATCAAAAGTACACCACTTCCTATAGAAAAGGCAAATACTTTGTAATTAAACTTTAAAATCGTCAATAACAAAATGGCAAAGGGTAATAATGGATAGGCACCTCTGGTACCTGAATAAAGCATGGTTAGTAAGAAGAAGAAGATTAAAATGATGAGTATTATTTTTTGATAAAGTTTCTTACTATTGATAACTAGTACCAGACACAATATGGCACTGACTACCATGTTATAAGAGAATGCTACGGGATCTGAAAATATAGAAAACTTTCGCCACTTGCCATCAATAAATAATAAGGAACGTTTAAGTGGATCGTCTAGTTCCCTTAATTCAAAGTCGAAAAAGCCAAAATGTTCCTGTTTATAAGCATAAAGTGCCGCGAATAAGGCTAGTCCAATCCATATTTTGAAAATGAGCTTAATAAATTCCACCGTTTTAATATGCTTCATGAAAATAAAATACATCAACATGAAAACTGCAACCGACCGGATAGTATATAACCATGAAAGCCTGGATTCTGCTACTGGATTGAAAAGTTGTAAAACATTATAGCTGATCCAGATCAGGATCATATAACTGATAGGGTTCTTTAACATACTCCAATCATTGTGTTTCTTTTGTTGCACAAAAAAACCCAGAATTAAAAGGAGCTGCAAACCATCAATGAGCGTACCTAACGGAAAGCTAAAATCAAACCGAATAATCCACATGATAAAATAAGCTGCTACTAACAAAACAATTACACCAAATTTTGGATAAAAGATGATTGAAAGCGCCAAAGGAATACCTATAATAACAATAAAAGCCAACAACCCAAAGGTTAGGCCATATTTTACCACACCAACAGTAAGTAAAATGGAAACTGCAGTAAGAAGTAGCAAAAGTGCATTTGGTGATATCTTTGAAGGAAGGGCTAAATTCAATTTCATTGATAGACTATTTTAAAGAAAGAGAATTTTTATAAAAAAGTAGTAAACTGATATTGCGGAAACGATGATGGCAACTTTATAAGTTATTATCTCTACCTTTTTCTTGTAGTTCTCAATTTCCTGTCCTTTTAGTTTGTTAGGCTTAATTTTCATTATCCAATAGGCTAAGCAGTGCGATCATGATAATGTGTAGTAGCAACAGAAGCTTTGTTAGCATTCTTGCTTTTCACTAAAGACACTAATTGAAAGAATATAAACTTAGGAATTCCGATCAAGGATTTATAAATTTTTGGATCTGCTTTTGAGTCCACTAAGGAAAGCACAAAACCAATTATAAATAACACAAATGCGACTACCCAAAGAATAAAGCCAATGGTTGAGATAAATAGGTTAATCACTAATAACAAAAGTGAAATTATTAAAAACATAAACAATGGTGGTCTTAACAAAACCAAGCCGAACAGTAATGAATTCCTGTTTTGCTTTTTAATGCCGTCACTAATTATTTGAAAACCAAATTTAAAGTATTTAAACCATGTATTAATCCATCTTGCACGTTGTTGTACCAACTGGTTAGATCTGGAGGTTTTCTCATCATAAACAATCGCCTGATCAGTAAACGCTATACGATAGTTTCTTTTAACCAAGGTAGCTTGAAGTACTTTATCAAAGCCAGCACCTTCAATATCCTGGTGTTCCAGGCACTCCTTATACACTTTTGTGGTAAATGCCATCCCAGATCCAGAAAGAGTTGCCGATGAGCCTAATTCAAAAAGAATTTTACCATCATAAAAATGGTAATAAATATCTCTCGCTGCATCTAAACACGAATAAGTAGAATCCAGATTTTTTGCTTTTCTTAACCCTTGAACCGCTTGAAAATTCTGTTCGAAGAGCAAATTTAATTTATTTAGATAAGAAGGTTCCACTAAATTATCACTATCTATAATAGTCAATATTTCATGCGGCCGCTTGAAATGATTAATCGCAAAAAAATGGGATTTTGTATTGCTCGCTAAAACTTCAGGAGGACGCAATAAAACAACCCGATCATCGTCAAACTTTAAGTTTGAAATATCACAATTATCTGCCACAATATAAACTAAGTAATTGCTATAGTCTAACTTTAAAATAGAACTCACTACTAAAGGTAAAAGATTAGTTTGCTGATAAGCCGTTACAATAATAGCATAATCGAATTCATTCAATGTTGAGTTTATTCTAATAGGCTTCTTCTTTTTTACTTTCCATAAAAAATAGAAAATAAGCGGTACAAATAAATTATACCCAACAAGAATTTGTATTAGAATCCAAAATAAAACTACCCCACTCATTAATTCTGCTTAACGGTTACTTTATTCATAATCCAGCCCCTGAAGGCACCAGTTTCTTTCAAGTACTCAATGTGATTTTTCTTGCTTTGTGTAAGCGTACTTCCCGCTTCAAATACTGAAACTATATTTTTCGTGAACAAAATCCATTCTTTTGACTGGTTAATATCATCTAATGCTGCTGTTTCAATGATAATAAGGTCATAAAACCCTTTTGCCCAATTCATTTTGGATTCTATTTGTTCCTGACTGACAATTTCTAATAATGAGGTATCTCCACCTTTATTACCTAATATATCAATAAAACCTAATTGGTTTTCTTTCTCCAGGTTTACCTTACCCTGGAAAAAATCTTCTAAATAAACTTTTGAAGTAGAGGCCTTTGTAATACTTGGATTGCCAAAATTCCCGTCAATAATTAAAACTTTTTTATTAGTCATTTTCCACGCTAATGCAAGGCTTAAAGAAATTAAAGTTTTGCCCTCCATAGCGTCAATACTCGTAATTAATAATACCTTATCAGTTAAATCACGTTCAATCTCATAACGAATAGACCTGAGTTGGTTTTTAAACTGTATAAGATGTGGAGCAACGGAATCTTTATTCCAAAGCACTCCTAAATCAACTGCAGGGGTAATTAATTTGTTAACTACACCCACCACAGGAAGCTCCGTAGCATTAGCCAATTGTTGAGCTGAAAGCAGGCTGTCATCAAAGAAGTAGATAACAAAAATAACCAGTAAGCAGAATACAAAGCATATAATGCCACTCAATATAACCAAAAGCATTTTCTTAGAAGGTTGCGCTAAAGTAGGGATACCAGGTTGTGCAACATACATTTTAGTTGAAAATGATGTTTCTAAACTACTTTGGTTATATTTATTCAAAATATCAAGATATTCTTTACTGGCAATGTCTATCGTCATTTCCATTTTTTGAACGTCAGCTTCTCTAGGAACCAATTTTACAAATTGACGGTTTAAGGACCTTACTTTTCTTTCAAGTGAATTAATGCCAAACCTCGACATATCCATTTGTATTTCTAAATTAAGCTTCTGCGCAATAAGCTCTTGTTTAGTATTATAAGGATTAGTAATATATTGGTCTGATGATTTAGCAATCTGTGAACTTAATACGTTATTCAAAGAATCGTAGCTTTTTTTATAACCCGCATCAAGGTCATTGCTTATATATAAATTGTAAAGCGTTGATAACTCATCTTTAGTATTGACGATGGACTGGTTTACTTTTGAAAGTGTTGCTTCTATATAAACGCGTTCATTAGGGTTGAATTTTCTATCAATCTGTTTAAGTGCACCTGCATAAGATGCAGTCTTTTCAACAGCCTCCTGTTTCTTTTTATCATAGTCCAAAACAAGTTCATACAACTGCTTAGATTGCTCCGAAAGATTTAAAACACCATTTTCTACTTTGTAATTTCTAAGTTGCTGCATTCTGTTGGCAAGCGTATCACTCTTTTCAGACAGCACATCTCTTAAAAAATTATGCGCTTTTACCTGGTTTTCTTTTAATACCGACGAATATGTTTTTATAAACTCAGAAGAAATCAAGTTGACCACAAGAGCTGAAAGCACAGGATCTTCAGATTCAAATTGAACAACAATGAAATCACTGTCTCCAGGACGGTAAATAAGCAATTTTTCTTTTATTGATTCTACGTCATACTCCATAGATTTCAATAATTTGAATAAAAGATCTTGATTAGGGCCTTTGCTGATTAGTGGCTGGTTATTCTGGTCTTTTTCTTTAAATAAATTAATGACACGCTCCTTCTCAGAAGTGCTTAATTTCCCAATTTCTTTACTTACCTTCTTAAAAGGATCTTTAGCAGTAAGGTCATGTAAAATTAACTGATAGGAGACCTGGTCTAATATCTTAGTCATTTTCATGATCTCCATAAGATTACTAAAACGCTGGGCAACCTTATCACGATCTGAGGTTGCAGTTAAACCAACCTGTTGTTGTGTTTCATCAACAATACCTGTGGCTACCTGAGCTTGTGAGATATAAGCATCAGGAAGATTCAGCACTAAAAAGAAAGTAATAATGATAGTCACTATCGGCACGATGATTAACGTAAACCGATACTTCCTTAGAAGAATTAAAAATTTAGATATTTCATTCATTATTTGATGTCCTCAAGCTTTTTAACTGTTAATTCCTCTAAAGAAAATTTTGCACTTAAATAGCTTGATTCTGTTTCTAGCTTGCTTTGAAAGGCGTCATTTAGGGTGATGGAAGCACTGTTATATTCTAAAAATGTGGCTTCACCTCTTTGATATTTTAATTTTATAGCTTTAAAGTTACTTTCTGCATCTAAATAGGCGTTGTTTACAGGCACCAAAGACTTTTGGTACTGTAGGAATAAAATATACCTGGTTTTAACTTGGGATTCTAATTGAATAAAATACTCTTCTTCATTTGCCTGGGCAATTTTAATCTGCTCTTTGGCTTTGCGAATATTTGCTGGCTTTGCTAACAAAGTACCTGGATTGAAATTCACACCCACCTGATATCCATTTAATAAATCAGCTGTAGTAAGGTTGATAGCATTTGTATTTGCTTCGTTAGAACGAACTACATATTGGAAGGAAAAAGGATCTAACCAAGATATTTTTGCAGCTGAAAGATCTGCTTTAGCTGAAGTGATTTCACTGCCATAAGTTTTCACCTTTGGGTAGTTAGCTTTTGCAGTTGCAACAAGCTTCTCCAGGTATAAATAAGATAAATCTCCTATTATGGTTCCTTGAGCATAGATGCTATTAATTTGGCTAAAGAACGAAACAAATGTTATTGCAATGATTAGTGTAGACTTTTTATTCATAGAAATTGTAGAAATCAAAATAAAACGCTTTAGGAACTGAGTATGCTATAATTGTACCATACAATTAAATAATTCATTTTGCATGAATAATTCTTTCCAAACCGCTAAATGTTCCACTAAGATAACTGAAATACTCAAAACATTGAACATTCAACTTTATAATTATTCACTATTTTATACTTCGCTTTATTATAATTGAGTACTCTACAAAACACTGTAGATATGTTTTCTTAGTTAGGGTATATTTTACCCCAACTTTTACTCATCTTTAATTCTTAGCTTTTACTTGTTTACTAAATAAGTTTAGTTTTGAAGCAACAAGCAATAATTAATCATAAATTGTGAGTTAAATATGTTTGTCGGCCTTATTTTGGCTATGTTATACTATTATACCTTACAAATTAATTTATGAAAAAACTTCTACGGTTAACCGTAATGTTTTTAATATGTGGTCTTACAACAGCTACGTACGCTCAGTTCCCTTATAATGAAAGTTTTAAAAACTCCACTGCTCAGGGCATCAATTTTGGGGGCGCTCCATCGGCCTTTTTAACTGCTGGTGGTGATAGGTATGACATCGCAACACTTTCTCATCAGGGTACACCAATCGATGAAAATGGGAAAGGATTTTTGCGATTAACTAACGCTACTTTCAACCAAAAGGGTTTTATCTATAGCAACTCTGTTTTTCCTGCAAGTCTTGGTTTAAGGATGCAATTTGAATACTTCGTTTATGGTGGCACAGGTGCAGATGGAATTAGTTTTTTCTTATTTGATGCCACAACAGACCCATTTAATATTGGAGGATTTGGAGGTTCATTAGGTTATGCACAAATCACTACTACTACACCTACATCACCTGGGGTAAGTAAAGGTTATATTGGCGTAGGACTTGATGAATTTGGGAACTTTTCAAATCCCACTGAAGGTAGGCAAGGCGGAATTCCAGGTCAAAGCGTTGGTTCAGTAACCCTTCGTGGAAAAGGAAACGGAGATGCGCTAACAGCAAATAACTATCCATTCTTAACCTCTGTTAAAACAAGCACCCTAGGGTTCGATTTAGTGGGTAATAGTGCCACAAGACAGCCGGATTCTACTTCAACAAATTATCGTAGAGTATCTATTCAAATGGCACCAAACCCTACTATAGGATATAATATTACTGTGATCATAACCCGTGGAGGATCTAAATTAACCAGCACAACAGTTATCAATAATTACCATTACCCAGAAGCTGCTCCTGCTATGCTTCGTTACGGAGTAGCATCCTCCACAGGAGCATCAACTAATTTCCATGAAATCAGGAACGTCTTTATTGATGTTTTAGCTAAAGATCAATTGGTAGCCCCCGTTGCTACTAATGATAACCTCACAGTATGCGAGGGTAATCAGGCAATGATAGATATTTCACTGAATGACAGAACTGTTAATACCGGCAGTTCAATAAACAAATCAACCATAGATCTTGATCCTACAACTTCGGGAATCCAAAAAACATTCACTATAGCCGGAAAAGGTATATTTTCCATCAATGCTGATCAGAACGTTATTTTTACTCCTGAAAACACTTTTAAGGGCATTGCTGTAGCTAATTACAACATACAAGATTTTTACGGTAAAATATCTAACAATGCAACCATCACAATCACTTATGCAGCAGGGCTTTCAAAACCCGAAGCTGGTGCTGACCAACTCTTAAACATTACAACACCAACCACAAGTTCCACCTTACAAGGCTCTAATCAAGAATTAGGTAATGGAACATGGACACAGGTTTCAGGCCCTGGGCAAGCTACTTTTACCAACCCAAAACTTTATAATACGGTGGTAAGTAACCTCGCATCTGGTGCTTACACTTTCCGGTGGACTGTACGCAATGAAGGTGGCTGTGAACTGTTCGACGAAGTTCAGTTGATAGTTAATCACCCGCCTGTAGCCAACAATGATGTCTTAACAACTTTTTTAAATACAAGTGCTAATGCGCTTATTTTAAACAATGATACTGACCCAGAAGGTAATAACACCATCGACCGAAGTAGCATTATCATTGTTAACGCTCCTCAAGATGGAAACTTAAGTATTGATCCCCTATCTGGCATTGTAACTTACACGCCAAATAATGGTTTTAGTGGTACTGACTCCTTTGTATATACAATAAAAGATAATTTCGGTGTGGTATCAAACCCGGCTACCGTAAATATTTCGGTAAGTTCAACCGGCCTTCCTGGTAAAATTGGTCTCGCCAAAGCTTTAACTGGAAAAACAAGAAATGCAGATGGCAGTTATGATTTAATTTACACTTTTACCTTGGTTAATTTCAGTGGCATAGAAAGTATTACGAATGTTAGTTTAACGGATGATCTTGACCTTACTTTTAAAAAAAATAGGGTAATTATTATACGTTTAACTGCCACGGGCAACCTTAACGTAAATTCAGCCTATAACGGATTTACAATTAAAGAAATGCTCTTGCCTAGTAGCATTCTCTTTCCCACATCAAAAGAACAGGTAGTTCTGGAAGTTAATGTAAGCCTCGATCAGAATGAAGGTGTGTTTAATAACACAGCTATTGCACAGGGAATATCGAGTGCACAGGCAATTGTAACCACTGATCAATCTACAGACGGCTTAACGCCAGACCCGGTTAACCCCGGAGATGTATCTCCAGCCACTCCTACTCCGGTAAAGTTAGAAGAAATTGATTTATTTATTCCAGGTGGTTTCTCACCCAATCATGATGGCATTAATGATTATTTCGTAATTGAAAATGCAGCCAATGCTCATATTCAATTGGAAATTTATAATCGCTGGGGCAATAGAATTTATAAATCCTCAAACTACAGAAACGAATGGAATGGAAAAACCACAGAGGGAGTACATATCGGTGAAGATGTACCTGTGGGAACCTATTATTACATTATTAAAATAGATGGAAAAAGCAAAAAAGCCGGGCCGCTAACCATTACCAGATAAAATGCATAAATTAAGACTACTTCTACTTTTAACCCTTACCCTTAGCGGGATGAAGGGATTGGCACAACAAGATGCGATGTTTACGCAATACATGTTCAACTCACTCGCTATTAATCCTGCCTATGCGGGTAGCCGTAATGTAATTTCTGCTACGGCTCTATTCAGAAATCAATGGGTAGGTATTGAAGGTGCCCCTAAAACAGGAACTTTCACCATTGACGCACCAATTTTAAATAACAAGATTGGAATTGGATTTCAATTGATCAGTGATAAATTAGGCCAAACCCAAACCACAGCTGGGGTGATGAGTGCCGCTTACAGGATAAAAATGGATGTAGGAACTTTAAGTTTCGGTCTACAAGGAAACGTAAGCCAATATAAAGTCAACTTAAGAGATATTGCCTTGGGGTCTACAGCGCCTTACGACCCTGCTTTTGCAACCAATATCAATAAAATGCTTTTAAATTTCGGTACTGGAGTATACTATAATTCTGATAAGCTTTATATAGGTTTGGCAGCCCAGGATTTGTTGCCGAATAATTTGTCTGCAGACAATTCAGCCGGTGAGAAATTAAGTGGCGAGCAGGCGCTGCATGTATTCTTATCAGCTGGTTATGTATTTCCTTTAGATGAAGATTTCAAGCTTAAACCTTCCTTTCTGATTAAAGGCGTAAAAGGGGCACCAATTGAGGCAGATGTAAATGCAACATTATGGATCAAGGATGTCATTGGCATCGGAGCCCAATACCGAACAGATGCTGATGTAGCTGCTTTGGTTGAGATTCAAGCCACTCCCCAGATCAGAATTGGCTATAGCTATGACCATAGTACCACAAGTTTGCGAAATTTTAATTCTGGAAGCCATGAAATTATGCTCCGTTATGAATTTGGCTTTGCTAAAGGCAAAACCCTCTCTCCAAGATATTTTTAATAATGATGATGAAAATATTTAAATATAAAGTACGCTTTTTACTTTTTCTCTCCTGCTTGTTTTCAGTAAATGCAGATGCACAGAGGCAAGCTGACCAAACACCTGAGCTAAAAAAAGCCCGTCGTGAATATACTTCGCTTCATTATCCGGAAGCGATCAGACAACTGAAGCTTATTCTCTTAAAAACACCCAATAACATCCAGGCACAGGAAATGCTTGCAGAAAGCTACCGCTTAATTAGAGATTATGAGCTTGCTTTACAGGAATACCAAAAATTAACTCAACATATTCCTGTTAAGCCAGTTTGGGCCTTACACTATGCAGAGATCCTGGCTAATAACCAACATTATGAGAGTTCTGAAGGTTGGTATAGGAAATACCTTACATTGGTGCCAGCAGATAAAAGAGCCGGTGCCTTTGCCAGAACAAACACCAGTACTTTCAACAAGAATAAAGGGAACTGGGTGGTTAATTTTATCAATATAAACACACAAAGCGCCGAATACGCTCCTGCTTTTTATAAGGATGGTCTTTTATTTAGCAGTAACAGACCTACAGGATCTTTAACAAAACAAGTGTACCTATGGGATCATAGTCCTTTCACTAATTTATATCTCCTTAAATCGCTGAAAGAGATCAATGTTATTAACCCCGATAGTCTTCTCACCTTAGCCAAGAACAAAAAAGGTCATCAATTTAAATTTAATGATGATGATACTGCACCAACAAGCAATGACACTAAAAACTTAGGAAGTTACACTTTATCCATTCAAAAAGATACGCTTCATGCACTGCTAAAAAAAAATGTGCATCCGTTTTTGCTTTCTGGAAAGGTGAATACCAAATATCATGAAGCTGCTGCTGCCATGTTCCCAGACGGCTCTATCATATTCACCCGGAATAACCATTTTAATGGTCGTACACAAACCAGTTTAGATGGTATCAACAAGCTTAAATTATTCACAGCAACGGGTAACCATTTAGCTAAGTTAACAGAATTTCCCTTTAACAGTAATGAGTATTCAAATGGTCATCCTACGCTTAATGCGGATGGTACCATTTTAGTCTTTGCATCTGATATGCCAGGCGGCTATGGAGGTACAGATCTCTATTATTGTGTACGTTCTGGCCAGGGACAATGGACAAAACCTGTTAACCTGGGCAAACAAATAAATACGGAAGGCAATGAAATGTTCCCTTTCCTTGATAGGAAAGGTTTTCTTTATTTTGCATCTACAGGTCACGCAGGCTTGGGTGGATTAGATATCTTCGAAGTTGAACTCAAGGAAATGAAACCCCGCACTGCACCAAAAAATATGGGCTACCCTATAAATTCAGCTAAAGATGATTTTAGTTTAATTAAAAGTGAAGATGGGAGACTAGGATTCTTCAGTTCTAACAGAAGAGGTAACGACGATATTTACCAATTTAATCGCGCATTTCAACTAATTATCCTTGAAGGAACCGTTACTGATGCCATCACCAGAATTCCCTTGATAAACACTAAAATTTATATGCGTCATCAAGATGGGACAGACACTCTTCAAACAGATGCTAACGGGAAATATAAAAGAGAATTACCTTTAGAAATGGATTATGAATTGCGAGCTAACCGTCCGGGATACATAGATAAGTTAAGCTTTGTCACTTCGCAAGGTATTACCGTAGATTCTGTTATCCGGAGGGATATAAAATTAGATCGCATGCAAGCTCAGCAGCAAATAGTGTTGAAAAACTGCGACTCTTTAAAAAAGGTATTTGCTGTCAAAAATATCTATTATGATTTAGATCGAGCTGAAATAAGGTCAGATGCCATTCCTGCTTTAGAGGAACTTGTTTACTTGATGAAAAAACATCCTGAGATAAGTATCATTACGTCCAGTCATTGTGATAGTCGCGCTTCTAACGAGTACAACAGAAACCTTTCTCTACGGAGAGGAGCCAACGCAAAGGCATACCTTATGACTAAAGGCATTGCTGCTCAAAGAATCAGTGTGGAATACTATGGTAAAACCAGGTTGGTTAACCGATGCTTTGATGATATTCCTTGTTCTGAAGAAGATCAACAACTTAACCGGCGTACCGAGTTCGATGTCATCCTTAAAGGAATCAATCTTACCCAATTAAAATGTTATTAAAAGTAAAATGGCTTAGATTTTATCTAAGCCATTTTACATATAAAACCGTAATCTCTCCTGTGGCAAGTTCCTAATGGAGGTTTCTATACTTTTTCTTTCTGAACCATTGCAGGAAAAGTCTTCATGATAATTTTAACATCAAGCCAAAAAGAATATTTCTGCGCATAAAAATTATCCAACTTTTTCCTTTCCCTCTCAGACATATCTTCTCTTCCCCTTCTGCTCACCTGCCATAAACCAGTCAAGCCTGCAGGGCCTAAAAAACGCATGCTCCATTCATTTGAAGTAAGCGTTTCAGCTTCATATAAAGGAAGTGGACGGTTGCCTACCAAAGACATGTCTCCTTTGAAAACATTATACAACTGGGGTAACTCATCTATGCTGTATTTTCGGATAAAAGCACCAATCTTGGTAACCCTTGGGTCATTCTTTAATTTAACAAATGTTGTTTGACCGCCCTCAGTTTTATCATAT
>JAZQRF010000136.1:0-2378 GCA_045629485.1 Pelobium sp.
ATATTCCATATTAACAATACGTTTAACAGTATAACAGAAATAAGCGTAAATATTTTATTCATATACTTTTTTTTAAGAATCGTTAATATGTATATTTTAGGTAATTGTTGATTTGATGAAGCAGCGTTCTGTTGGACAACACATTTCCATAAGCATTCACCACAGTAGAGGTTCTTCCATTCATGTCAACCACTTTCAAATTGTTAAGTTGGTTTTGAATGAGTACGGTGCCTATATCACCGTTAGAGTCTTTAAAAAGTGTTTCATAGCTGCCATTTTTCTCACCATCTGTAGCAATGGTATTTTTGTTGATGATGTGATAAAGAATAAATTTGGTGATTTTACCAATTTCATTGGCATCGGTTGGTGCATAATTAGGGGTAACTACAGTACCTACAACCGTACCGGGTAATATTTTATCAATTACAGCTTGCTTAATGGCAGCTTCTGTAGGAATGAAAATGGTATAATTTACACCTAGAGATACCCCTTGAATTTCCATGGTTGTTTTATTTACACAAACCGGGTTATTGAGTAGTAGCTTATAAAAGGCATTGAAAGGATCTGATGCTAATTCACCGTATTTCTTGATATGCTCACCTACGTTTTTAGTGGAGAAGGATAAAAGACCATTCACATAAAAGTTTTTACCATTTGTAGCTTGCCTAAAGTCAGCACCTTTATGTTTTACTACAGGGATAAATTGTTTAGAAACAATTGTGCTATCCATAGTACCGGAAGATGAAATCCTGTTATTATCATATTTGATATATTCACCACCTAAAGTTTCAAATACACCACTTCCGGCAAAGGAATTAATTTCCTGTCCAATGATGTGTTGATTTAACATCCTGAATATATTTGCCGGAGCAGGCTGTCCTATCACTGTAGTCCCACCTGTTGGTGTATACTGAAAAGTATTATTGAGTGTATTCCAATTATAACCTGCTGCTATTAATGAATTATCAGTCATCAGCAAAATAGTATACTTAACTTTAGGCAAGGTAACATTTGCTCTTACCCCTGAAACATCCAAAGCACGGATCATTAATGAATAAGCTGGATTAAGGTAAGGCGTGCCATAAACTGTATGGAATACATTAGCTTTCTGTACTGTGCTGGTTCCATAGAAAAAGCCATTACTTAAAATTTTCTTTTCTACAATATCACTTCCTGTATTGAAGCGAGCTTCTTCACCAAGGTAATTAACGGTATTAGTAAATTTGGTTGGCCATACTGGTGCCTGCCACATGTGGCAATTGATTAAATCTGTAACAATGTTTAAAGGTAGTCTGTCTACCGAGCCATAGTATTCCAAAATATAGTCTCTTAAATAGGAAGAAAAAGCTGCATTATTTGGGGCAAATAATGTCCATCCACTACTTTGACCATCATTATCCATTATTTTGAGGTAATTCTCGCTATTGGGAGAAAAAGCTAGGGCAGCAGAATAAGTTTTAACAAAAACAGAATCAGATTTTCCCGTTAAAATTTTGTAGCGATTGGTTACGTCCGGATTAGCCACATAGGTGACCATAAACTTATCCATCATTTTTTTAAATTCACTGTACTCTGTATGTGAGCCTAAATATTGATCAATACTTGCCGGTGGCACAACAACTTTATCGACAACATGGATAACACCATTTTCAGCAATGATATCTTGTTCAATTACCTTTCCTCCCGGAACATTGAAGCCTGTATAAGCCACATCTGGATAGAAGTAATTATAATCAGCGGCAGATAATGCATTAGCTGACATAAACGATTTGATAAAGTACGGGTAATATTTATTGTTATTATCAGCGAATACAAAACCACCGTTTCTATTTGATGCAATAACCTTTTTACTTATCCCATTGACAACCTCTGTGTATTCAGTATCATAATAGGCTGTTCTGCGTTTAAATGCAGAATTTGCTACCCATCCAACATTGGCTTGAAAATCTCCAAGGCGTTCACTTTTAAAAGCATTATAGATCAAGGCATATTTAACAATGGCCAATGCAGTATTTTCATCAATTTGACTCGCATCAGTAATGCCATTCTCTTTAAAATATTTAGTGAAGGCTTCATCATTGGGAGCGAACATGGTCCAGTAACCAGACTTACCCAAAATGTCTTTATAGCCTGCCTTGTCAATACAAGTCAGCAAGCTGCTGAAATTACCCTTAGCCTGTAACTGTTGATAAATAGGGTCCTCGAGAGATTCGGGACGACCATAAAATTCATCAAATTCTTGTTTCCTGCAGCCCGTAGCAGCTACAATAACTGTCAAAAAGACAATTAAAAATTTACACACAATTTTACTCATAGCATTTTTTAAATAAAAAATACCTTATTAACTATCTTGTAATTAATTGACAAAAAATCTAAAA
>JAZQRF010000137.1:0-2816 GCA_045629485.1 Pelobium sp.
CTCCACTTTTAATAATTTGTAATAACAATATTCAAAGTTTAACCGTTATAAAAACAAAAAAACAAATTAGATGAAAAAAGCATTTCTATTCTCCGCAGCTTTAATCTTATCTGTAAGCTTACCTACTATAGCACAGGAAGAAGTTAAAGCCAAAACTGAGGTAAGCAAGCCTGCACCTGCAAGTCCGCCGGCAACTGTTACCGAAACTTTAAAAAATGGAACAACTGTAACCATTAATTATGCACAGCCGGCTGTGAAAGGAAGAACTATCGGGAAAGACATTGCTCCTTACGGTAAAGTTTGGAGAACAGGGGCAAATGCTGCGACGCAGTTTGAAGTGAATAAAGAAGTAAAAATTAACGGACAAACTTTACCTGCCGGAAAATATTCTTTATTTACCATTCCAGGAGAAAAAGAATGGACCATTATTTTAAATAAAACCTGGGATCAGTGGGGTGCTTACAAATATGTACAAACTGATGATGTTTTACGTTTTACTGTAAAACCCGGCAAAGCTAAAGAGTTTACAGAGAGGCTTACTTTTAACATCGAAAAATCAGGAAAAGTTTCCTTAGTATGGGGAGATGTTGATGTTAACTTTACCGTAAAATAAACGAGTTATATAACATAAAAAAAGCGAACCGTTAAGTTCGCTTTTTTTATGTTATATTTTTTAAAGCGGTTTCTCCAGGCCCCTTTTCTTCAAAAGATACTTCACATCCGGTTCTTTTCCCCTAAAAGATTTATACAAATTCATAGGTTCTTCTGTTCCGCCTTTTTCCAGTATATTTTTACGAAATGATTTGGCCGTAGCAGAATCGAATATATTGCCACTTTCTTTAAATGCTGCAAAAGCATCATTGTCTAAAACGGCAGACCATATGTAGCTATAATATCCCGCAGAATAACCTCCGGAGAAAACATGCTGAAAATAGGTACTTCTGTATCTTGGAGCAATCTCAGGGATTAAACCAATTTTATTCATTTGTTGCTTTTCAAAATCGGCAGGTTTAACTTTCTTTCCTTTGGGTAAGGTATGATAATCTAAATCCAAAAAAGATGCGGCTAAGTATTCAACTGTTTCAAACCCCTGATTGAATTTGGATGCTTTGTTCATCTTTTCGATCAATGCCTGAGGTACAACTTCTCCTGTTTGATAATGTTTTGCATACACATTTAAAACTTCGGGTTCAAATGCATAGTGCTCCATAAATTGAGAAGGCAATTCTACAAAATCTCTGGAAACAGATGTACCTGATAAAGATTGGTGCTTAACATTTGATAATAATCCGTGTAGTGCATGCCCAACCTCATGAAAAAACGTTGTGGTCTCATCCGGAGTTAATAACGCTGGCTCATCTCCATTTGGACTTGTGAAATTACAGACAATGGCCACGATAGGTTTAACCTGCTCTCCGTCTCTTTCGTATTGGCTTCTGTAGCTCGTCATCCAGGCACCACCTCTTTTAGAAGCTCTTGGATGGAAGTCCATATAAAAAACTCCTATATGAGATCCGTCAGCCTCTTTCACTTCATAGGCAATAACATCTTCATGATATTTAGGAATATCTTTAATTTCTGTAAAAGTCACTCCGTAAAGCCTATTGGCAACATAGAAAATCCCTTCCTTAACATTTTCTAGCTTAAAATATGGACGTAATTCTTCCGCATTAAAACTATACTTTTGGCCTTTAATTTTGTTGGCATAATAAAACCAATCCCATCCTTCAAGTTTCCCTTTTTTAGACTCAGTCTCCATCATCTGTTGCATTTCCTTTGCTTCTTGTTTAGCAATTGGTAGTGCAGCTTTCCATAAACCTTCTAATAAATTATAAGCTTGTGTAGGCGTTTTTGCCATTGTTTCTTGCAAAACATAATCTGCATGAGATGCATAACCCAGCAAATTTGCTTTTTCTGCTCTTAGGCCGGCAATTTTAGCCACTATCTCATTATTATCTAACTCATCACCATGGTTTCCTTTATTGGTGTAAGCCTTGTACATAGTTTCTCTTAAAGATCTGTTCTCTGCATATTCCAGAAAAGGCATCACACTCGGATTATGTAGGGTAAACCTCCATTTGCCGGTCTTCCCGGCATCTTCTGCAGATTTTCTTGCCGCAGCTTTTAAAGATTCGGGTAAGCCCAACAAGTCTTTTTCATTTTCGACTATGAGTTCGAAATTATTTACTTCTTTTAATAAATGTTGCCCGAAACTTATAGTCAGTAAAGAAAGTTCTTTATTGATCTCCCTCATTCTCTCCTGCTGCGCTACGCTCAGATTGGCACCACTTCTTACGAAAGCTTTATAGGTCTTATCTAACAACTGATTTTGCTCTTTTTGCAAATTAAGCTTTAATCGCTGATCATAAACTGCCTTCACTCTTTGAAAAAGTAAGGCGTTTAGATAAATGTCGTCCCTGCTTTTTGAAAGTTGAGGGGCAATCTCCTGCGAAATTTTTTCCAATTCAGGTGAGGTGTTTGCTGAAGTAAGATTATTAAATACCGTACTTACTTTTTCCAGCAATTCTCCGCTACGTTCTAATGCCTCAATAGTGTTTTGGAAAGTAGGCGCCGAGCGTTGCTTATAGATTACAGCTACACTTTGTTCCTTTTGCCTGATACCCGCTTCAAAAGCCGGGATATAGTCTTCGACTTTAATTTTATCAAAAGGCGGCACTCCAAAAGGAGTTTGATATTCACTAAAAAAAGGGTTTGGTCTTTCCTGAGCTTTTAATAGTTCATGGCTTGTAGCAAGCATAGAAAATGCAATTATAGATTTGATGATGATCTTCTTTTTCATTCGTATATAGTAAGTG
>JAZQRF010000138.1:0-9294 GCA_045629485.1 Pelobium sp.
AAGACAAGTGACTTCACCTGCCCGAATGTTAGAAGGTAAAATTGCCGGTGTTAATCTTTCCATTGGATCAGGAAATTTAGCAGCTGCGGAACGTGTGGTGATTAGAGGGACTTCTTCTATAAGTGCAGGCAATAATCCTTTATACGTGGTTGATG
Source organism: Pelobium sp. (assembly GCA_045629485.1). GTDB lineage: Bacteria > Bacteroidota > Bacteroidia > Sphingobacteriales > Sphingobacteriaceae > Pseudopedobacter. Next base: position 156 of record JAZQRF010000138.1, read on the forward strand.
GGGTGCCTATTAACAACACCAACATGTCTATTTTCGATTTTGGAGAGAACTACAGTCCACTCGCTACACTTAACCATGCGGATATTGAGTCTATTGAAGTTTTAAAAGATGCCGCTTCTGCTGCAATTTATGGTTCGAGAGCCAGTAACGGGGTTATCTTAATCAATACCAAATCTGGTAAAAACGGAAGAACTATAGTAAAAGCAGATATTACCACAGGTTTTTCTGAGTTTGCCAATAAGAACAAATTAAAAATCGCCAATTCAGATATGTATGTTGCCCAGTTTAACGAGGGGCAGGATAATTATAATAAACAGTATGGTTTAGCGGTCGGAGATGCGAATTATAAAATACCTATTTCTAACCCTTTCCAGGGCATGCCGGATACCGATTGGATGGATGTGATTCTTCAAAAAGGTTATTTCAAGAACATCAATACCAATTTCTCCGGAGGAACTGCTAAGACACAATATTATTTCGGCTTAGGTTACACAGATCAGGAAGGAGTTATCAAAGATAATTCTATCAAGAAATACAACCTCAATACCAAGCTTAGCCATAAGTTTACAGACTGGTTAGAGATTGGGGCAAACAATATGGGTAATTATATCCATAACAACCAAATTCCAGGAGCAAATCTCGGTTCTACAATTATTGCAAGAGCGATTGAACAACGTCCGTTCGACAGACCTTTCAAACCAAATGGAGATTACTATGTTGGCGGTACGGATGAATTGGTACGTCATAACCCTGCACAAATCCTAAACGAGCAAGATTCTTATTTAGATAATTTCAGGTTCTTAGGAACGTATTATGGCAAGATAGATTTTAGTAAGAATCTTTCTTTCAAGTCTTCTTTTAGTGCAGACATTGGCTATACTTATGATTATACCTATTATAACGAAAAGCATCCTTACGGAACTGGTGTAGGCAGATTAATTGATGCCAACAGGTTAGTTCAGAATTACCTAACAGAAAACGTACTAAACTACAATAATACGTTTGGCAAATTTAGCCTGAATGGTTTATTGGGTCATTCTTTCCAGAAACTGCATTCCAGGAATTCTACTATTGATGCAAGGGGATTCCCTTCACCATCACTGTCTACCGTTTCTGTTGCTTCAGAGCTTTTTGAAGCCAGCGGGGCACCAAGCGAATATGCTTTGGAATCCTATTTTGGTAGAGCGACGATGTCTTATGCTGATAAATATATTTTCACCGGAACGCTTAGAGCCGATGGATCATCAAAATTTAGAGCCGATAACAGGTGGGGCTATTTCCCTTCAGTCTCTTTTGGATGGAACGTCTCGAAAGAAGATTTTATGAGTGGTACCGAATTGGACTTAAAGCTAAGAACCAGTTATGGTAAAACAGGTAACCAGGAAGGTATTGGAAATTATGCTTACCAGGCCATGCTTTCCGGCGGTCAGAACTATGGCGGTGCCAGCGGTATTTCTGTTTCTACCTTTGGAAACAGCGATTTAACATGGGAGAAGGCCGATCAGTTTGATATTGGTTTTGATATCGCTTTATTTAAGAGAAGATTACATCTTTCTTTTGATACCTATTACAAGAAAACTACCGATTTGCTCTACAGCATGCCAATACACTCTACAACGGGTGTAACCAGTATTATTTCTAATATAGGTTCGATGGAAAATAGAGGAGTTGAATTTACAGCAGAAACCAGTTTTAAAATAGGACCAATAAACTGGGCCTCTAATTTTAACATAGCCCATAACAAAAACAAAATCCTTTCTTTAATTGACAATGAAGGGCAGTCCATCTCTATTGGAGAGAACAGGGCATTACAGGTAGGCAGAGATATTGGTTCTTATTACTTATTCGAGTCAAAAGGTATATACCAATACGATGGAGAAGTTCCACAGCCATTATTTGATTTAGGAGTAAGAGCGGGAGACGTAAGATGGAATGATGTGGATGGAAATAATGTAATTAATGATAGTGACAGAATAGTTGTTGGATCATCAAATCCTAAGTTCTCCGGCGGATGGAGCAATAGCTTTAAATATAAAAGACTGCAATTAGATGTATTAACCACCTTTAGCTATGGTGCAAATATCTATTCTCAGTGGAAACCGAATGGTTTGGGTCGTATAGGTTACAGATTTGCACAGGTAGAAGAATATTATGTAAACAGATGGACTGGTCCGGGTACTACAAACGTATATCCACGAGCTATCGCTTCTGAAACTTTTAACACCAGAAACTCTACCCGTTTCTTAGAAGATGCTTCTTTCATCAGATTAAGAGCATTAACACTCGGCTATACTTTGCCAGAGGTTCCTCATCTCAAATTAAAGCAGGTAAGATTATTTGCGCAGGTTGATAACCTTCATTTATGGACAAAATACTCTGGATGGGATCCTGAAGTGAATACCAATTTAGATCCAAGATTTTCCGGAGCAGATGCTTTAAATAATCCACAACCGAGAACATTCAGTATCGGGACTAACATTAGTTTTTAATTAGTCAGCTAACATTATGAAAAGAATTAGTAGATTTTATATCACCATTCTCTCGGGACTTATTTTGTTAAGTTCTTGCGGAGATAAGCTGGATTTATATCCATACACCGGGGTTTCTCCGGATGCAATTACCGAAAAAGATTTACCTGCTTTACGGGTTGGAATGTATAATGATGTGCAGAATGATCCAGGTGCATTGGCATTCGTACTTTTTGATATTTTAGGAGGGAACATCCATACCGCTTCCGGTGCTCCTATTGATTTAATTAATTCTACCCTAACGCCATTAGGAGGAGCTGTTTCTAACGGATGGAATGGTTACTATAGCGCTTTATACCAGGTAAACAATGTAATTGCTATATGCGAAAGTATGGAGGCCAATCCTTCCAGAAATTCAACCCTGGGCGAGGCTTATTATTTTAGAGCCTATTTGTACTATTGCCTGGTTACGAGATGGGGAGGAGTACCAATCCTTTCTAAAAACACACTCGAAAAATTGCCAAGAAATAGTAAAGCAGAAGTATGGGCATTCATTGAAAAAAACCTAATCGATGCAGAGGGTTTGTTAGGCGAATCTTCCAGTTATTATTATGTATCTAAAGATGCCGCATCGGCGCTTAGAGCCAGAGTCTTATTAGATCAGGGTAAAAAGCCGGAAGCAGCAACAATTGCCGAAGCTTTAATTACCAATGGCAAATATAAGTTAGACACTTTTGAGAAAATCTTCCGTAAGCAAAGCAATACCGAAATCATTTTCGCTTTCGAAAATCGTTCAGAAGAATCCAGTATCAATATTTCTGATCTGTTTTACTCTTATGCTCATCCAAACAAAGGACAAGGGAATTATAGAGTCTCCCAGGCAATGGTAAGTTCTTTTGCATCAACAGATAAAAGATTGCCCATTTCTATTACCAATATTGCGGGTACAGACTGCTTAAATAAATATCCAAGCGGGCAAACGGGTAAAGATCCGGTGATTGTATCCCGTATTGCAGAACTCTTCCTTATCAGTGCAGAAGCACAGGGAAGAACAAATGGTATTGGTCGTTTAAACGAACTTCGCCGGTTTAGGGGTTTGTTAGATATTGCCGTAACCTCAGACGAACAATATGAGACAGCAATTTTAAACGAGCGTAATTTAGAGCTGTTTGGCGAGAACTTTAGATATTATGATTTGGTAAGAACAGGTAAGGCTGTTACGCAATTAGGGATATTAAATTTCCAGACGGTATTGCCAATTCCGGGAAGAGAGTTACAGTATAATACAAATCTGGTACCTAACACTGGTTACTAATTAAATGTAAACAACATGAAAAAGATTCAATATATATTATTACCATTTAGTCTTATTTTCTCTATCGTATTTGCTGTAGGCTGCAGCAATGCCGAAGGTTTAATTAAGCCATACGAAACCTATGTTGCGATTCCTAAGACGGAAATAGCTTCGAAAATTGTTAATCAAACAGATTTGATTGCAAGTATTAGTAATGATACGAGCTATAAGGTAGTGGATGGGGTAACAGCTACAGAAATAAAATACCTGTCATCAACTGGCTTAGCAATGAAAGCTTTTGTTTTTGAGATAGACTTGTTAAATCCAAGCGTGAAAATAGAAGCCTCTACTCCAAATAATTCTCCAAGCTACGCCATGCAGGGCATGACTAAACAAGCTACTTATGAAGATTTTGTTGGACATAAAGTTTGGGCTGGTATAAACGCCGATTTTTTTAATACCACCACTGGTGTACCGCAGGGAGTTTTACATAAAGAAGGTTTAGCTATTAAGACTACAGTAACCGATGCTTTGAATACCTTCTTTGCTATTCAAAAAGATGGGAAAGCAGTAATTGGAGACCAGGAGAAATATGCTCTTGTTAAAAGCAATATACAGGAGGCTGTGGGTGGACGTGTTACCTTAATTAAAGAAGGCGCAGTTTTACCACAAACCAGCCCAACATTAGAGCCAAGAACTTGTATTGGTGTAAATCAGGCAGGGAATAAAGTTTACATGTTAGTGGTTGATGGACGTAATTTCCATTACTCTAACGGGATGAATTATGCTGATTTAGCTAAATTTATGAAAGCTTTGGGTGCTTATGATGCCATTAATCTTGATGGTGGTGGTTCAAGCACTTTCTTTATCAGAAACACGCCTGAGTTTTTAGACAACAGATTTTTAATACGTAACTGGCCAACTGATAATGGCGGACAGGAAAGAGCTGTTGCAAATGGCTTATTAATAATTTCTACTAACTAATACTGTTATGATGAAAATAAAATCGTTATTCCTGAATATATATACAATTGTCCTGGTGGTAATAGGCATGGCATCTTGTAGTAAAGTAGAATTAGAAAGTTTTACGCCACAAACTCCCGTAATTAGTTTCGACCAGTCTGAAGTAAGAGTAGGAAACGGAGTGGATACTATAGAAATAGTGGTAGATGCTAACTTACCATGGAGAATTAAAACCGATGCAAACTGGTTAACCCTAATAAAGGGGAATGGTAATGCCGGGGAGAAAGCTAAAATAGCCATCCAGAGAAACAGGGTAGTAACAGAACGAACAGCAAAGCTTATCGCTTATATCACCAACGAGAGTCAATCTGAATTAATGTTGATTCAGGCTGCCGGAGAGCCGCTACCAGATGTTACCCGAAATTTCTATGTGAAAACAACCGGATTAGCTACTAATGATGGTTCATCATGGGCAAATGCCACAACTTTAGATATTGCATTAGAAAACGCAGTAGCTAATGATGTTATACATGTTGCTGCCGGTACTTATGTACCAACTAAAATGATTACAGGTGGTACGGTAGCACAGGATGTAACTTTCGAGATCACAGAAAACGTGAACATTATTGGGGGCTATCCGGAGAATGCGACCACTGGTGCAACTGCAGACCCGGTTTTAAATGAAACTATTTTAAGCGGGCAGCTAAGCAGCGGAAAAGCTTATCATGTGGTTGCTATCACAGCTGTGCCGGAAACCGATAAAAAAGTAAGTATAAACGGAATCAGTATTAAGAACGGTCAGGCACATACTGCTGCAACCAATATATCAATTAATGGTATTAACGTGAGCAAAGGTCATGGGGGTGGGGTTATTGTTGCAGGTAGTACAGTAGCATTTAATAATGTGCAAATAATCAATAACTCTTCGGGTTTGCATGCGGCGGGGATGTTTATCACCGGTATTGCAAACGTCACCTTTAAAAATAGCACAGTTTCAAATAATACTGGTGTAGCAGAAACTTCAAACGGTGGAGGAATCTGGAATGATGGTTCTTACCTATATATGTATGATTCTGAGATTTCTGGTAACAGAGTAGGAGGAGTAGGTGGTGGTTTATATGCCATTAACACGGCAAGAACCTCTTTTAACTACCTGTTTAATGTTACCATTTCAAATAATGTTGTGGGTTCTACGGGTAATGCTGCCAGAACAGGTGCTGGTATTTATGCCCGCGAGAAATCTAAATTCGTGATAGTAAACAGTACCATTTACGCTAACAATAATGGCGGAACAGCCGGCGGTGCAGGTATTTCTGTGTACGGTGCGGCAACATTAGATTTAGTAAGTTCAACTGTAACAGGAAATATAGCCGGGGTAGGTAATGCTGCTGTAGGCGGTGGATCTGGAATTTACAATAATCCTAGTCCTGCAGGTAACATTGTAAATATTTATAATTCTATTGTTTCTGGCAATTCGGGATCGGCAAAAGACGTTGGAGGTGGACATACTTCAGTATCATCAGTAATAGGCACCGAAATAGTAAATGCTAATGGCGATGTAGTTAACGGCCAAACTTTTGATGCGGCTACAGCATTTAATACTTTTGCTAAATATGAAGGTTTTACTAAAACTTTACCATTAAATAACAGCGCAACTGCTGCAATTACAGGGGGGATGAGTACCTTGCAGCTACAGGTATTGGCATCTAATTTATCAGTAGGTGACACCTATTTTGTGAAAGATCAAAATAATAAAGCCCGCTCAGGTAAGACGGTTATGGGAGCTGCGCTTCCGCAATAATTTTCCCAACCACACGGGATGGGCCCGTGTGGTTATTTAATGTATGTATGATGAATAAAAATTGTTTTTACACATTCCTAATCTGCTTTTTGGTAAGTTCAGCCTTTGCACAACATGCGCAAATTCCAATTATCCCCTATCCAAATCAAGTTGATATCAAAGACGGGAAGATAGATTTTTCTAAAGGATACCAGTTATCCGGTAATTCTAATCAAAACGAAGTATTGGAATCAGCATTTGAAAAGCTAGGCGTAAAAACAGCCGGAAAAGGGGTTAAGGTTTCTTTAATTATAGAAGGAAATGCACAACCTTCCGAAGATTATGAACTTACTATTTCAAAAGGTAAAGTAGAGATTAAAGCTGCTAATGAGCAAGGTATTTTTTACGGTATCCAAAGTTTAAAACAGCTATTAATGAAAGATAAGGTGGTGCCTTTTGTACACATTAAAGATGACCCCGCATTTAAATGGAGGTCTTTTATGTTGGATGATGCCCGTCATTTTCAGGGAAAAGCAGCAGTGAAAAAGCTGCTTGATGATATGGCATTACTGAAAATGAATAGATTTCACTGGCATTTAACCAATGATGCCGGATGGAGAATTGAAATTAAATCTTACCCTTTATTAACCGTAATAGGTTCTAAAAGAGATAGTACACAGATTAATGACCAGGGGAAAAAATCCAGAAGCGAAAAGTATAGGATAGAAGAGCATAGCGGGTTTTATACCCAGGAAGATATAAAAGAGATTATTGCCTATGCTAAAGCGCGTCATATTACCATTATTCCGGAGGTGAGCATGCCGGGTCATACTGCAGCCGCTATAGCTAGTTATCCTTATTTAGGGGTAACAAAGAAAAGCATTCCTGTTCCGGCAAGGTTTGGTGTTTTTAAAACCGTATCAGATGTGAGTGATCCTAAAACTATCCAGTTTTTTCACGATGTTCTAAGAGAAGTTTCTCAATTGTTTCCTTCAGAATATATTCATATTGGCGGCGATGAGGTGAAGTTTGATGAATGGAGAGAATCTGAAGCAGTACAGGCTTATATGGCTAAAAACGGCATTAAAAACTTTTATGATTTGCAGGTGAATTTCACCAATGAAATTTCCCGTTTTGTGGCAGATTCTTTAAATAAAAGAATAATTGGCTGGAATGAGATTTTAGGTAAAAATGTACACGAATGGTCTAAAGACGATAATTCTAATACCTCCTTAAACAAAAGTGCCATTGTTCAGTTTTGGAAAGGTGCAAAAGAAGATTTATTATATGGTATAGAAAAAGGCTACGAGGTAATCAACTCTAACCATAGCTTTACTTATCTGGATTATACCTACAATCAAATTAGCTTAAAAAAAGCCTATGAGTTTAATCCAATACCTGAAGGTTTGTCTCCGGAACAACAAAAGCTTATTATAGGTACAGGTACTCAAATGTGGACCGAGTGGGTTCCAACCCATAAAGAATTAGAATATCAGGTTTATCCGCGTATTGCTGCTTATGCAGAGTGTGGCTGGACAAATAATGCTAATAAGAATTACAATCGTTTCGAAAGCAACATAACAAATTTATTATCTTATTGGAAGGTGAAAAATTATAATTTACCTTCATCTAATATTTACTCAAATAAGTAAAAAACAAAATGAAAAGAAGAGACCTATTCAAAGGGGGGGCATTAGCATTTTTAGGAAGTACGCTAATCTCGCCTTTTGATACTTTAGCCAGGCCAGTATCAAAAAAAGGTAAAGTCGCTAAGAACATCATCTTTATGGTGAGCGATGGGATGAGTACAGGGACATTAAATATGGCCGATATGCTGTTACACCGAAAAGAAGGAAAGAGAAGTAACTGGTTAACACTATACGAACAAAATAAAGTAAACAGAGCGCTAATGGAAACAGCATCTGCTAATGCTATGGTTACCGATTCTGCTGCAGCAAGTTCTTCCTGGGGCGGTGGAAAAAGAGTACCTAACGGTTCTTTAAATGTAAATGCCGATGGATCTGAAAATACACCCATTTGGCAGAAGTTTAAAAAGGCAGGCAAATCTGCCGGAGTGGTTACTTCTGTTATGGCTACCCATGCCACACCTGCCGGATTTTGTGTGACCAGTAAAAGCAGAAGTGATGAGAAAGGTATTGCCATTAAGTATCTTGACCTTGGGATTGATGTAGTGATGGGAGGTGGTTTAGAAAACTTTAGTGCCGATTTAAGAAAAGATAAAAGAGATGTTTTTAATGATTTCTCTAAAAAAGGATATACTGTTGTAAAAGACAGGCAAGCATTAAACGCGCATGCCAAAACCAATACACCACTATTAGGTATCTTTAATCAGGATGCCCTGCCTTACTCACTAGACCGCTCGTCTGATCAGCAAATAATAGATAAGATACCCACTCTGGCAGAAATGACCACTAAAGCCATCTCTAATTTAAAGCAAAACAAAAGTGGCTTTGTATTACAGGTAGAAGCTGGAAAAGTAGATTGGGCAGCACATGCCAATGATATTGGAGCATTGTTGTATGACCAGGTTGCATTTGATGAAGCCATTGCAGTAGCTATGGATTTTGCAGAGAAAGATGGCGAAACACTGGTAGTTATTACTACAGATCATGG
>JAZQRF010000139.1:0-5979 GCA_045629485.1 Pelobium sp.
CCCATTTCTCAACTTCTAACTCACTTCCTTCTGGTGTTTGGTCTACTTTTGGCCTGAAAAAAGTAGCAGAAAAATCTCCTTCTACAGTTCCGAATTTTATTTCTCCACCTAAGGATAAATCACCATTAAAATGGAAGATAAAAGGATCTAAAGGGTCAACTTTCATTTCTCTGAAAGACCAACCGGTAGGATTACCTACAATCCATAGTTTTTCAAATTCAGGTCCTGCCGATTTTTCAATTGAGATAGCAAGGGTAATCAGATTTACATTTATTTTATAGCTTCCACCTTCTGTAATTTCAAATTGTTCGTCATAAGGGTCGGCGTCACTACCTCTAAAATATAAGGAGGTGTTACTAGTACCCTTGTTGTATGAGGGTGCAAAATCACCTAAAGTGGTAATAAATTTAAATTTCCCGGCCGTTAATCTGCCAGACCACGAAAAGCCTTTTGGGGTATTGCTCATAGCTTGTAATTCTGTAGCATTATTAGCATCCCATCCGTTAGGAGTGGCATCTCCAATGAGGTATAAAGTATTGGTTATAGGACTATGTGTGGTTATTGATATGGTTTCGAGTGGAGAAATCTGCTCAGGTACATCAGATGCCGTTACGGCTTTTACCCTGCATTCTAATACAATATCTTCATTTTCTCCAACTCCGAATTCACTAATCAAAAGATTATTAAGTTCTTCATTTTTGTAAACCTTTTGATAAGTGTTTCTCCCCATATCTAAGGTTATTCCACCAGAGAAATTATTTCCTTTTTTATCTATTTGGAGTGTATAATCGATAGCAGAGTTGGTCCCAAAGTTAGATCCAGTTGTCCAATCAATTGATAATGCAGTTATTTGAGGATTGTTTCTGTCTAATGTAATTTGATTACTTGAAACTGAAACTTCGAGTGCTGTGTTTCCTTTGTTTAGCTCAATATCATTCTTTTTACAAGATAATAAGGCAAAAGAAAGTATTGCAAATAGCCTAAATATTTTATATGTTTTCATCTTTTATAATTTAGTAGCCAGTATTTTGTACAAGATTTGGGTTTGCGTCTATCTCTTTCTGAGGTATTGGCAATAGTAAATGCTTTTTACTGGCATTTATTTTTCCGATAGAGTGCAAAAAGTCTAGTGCGTAATCTCCATTATTTAAGCGGATCATGTCAAACCAGCGATGACCTTCAAAAGCAAGTTCAATACGGCGTTCATGAATGATTTTATCACGCATTTCATCCTGATCTAAATCTTCTAGGCTTGTACGGTCTAGAAGACCGGCTCTTTCTCTTACCTTATAAAGTGGCTCAATTGCTTCATCTGTTCTGTTTAATTCATTCAAAGCTTCTGCTTTCATTAATAAAACATCAGCATAGCGTAAAACAATTACACTAGCAGAGTTTGTATTATAATCAGGAGATATGGAAAGAGGAACAAGAAACTTTCTTACATTATAGCCTGTATTGGACATATTGCTTTTGTATTGTTTACCATCAAAAGCAGGGGCACCTTCATATAAAATGGTTTTGTCTTTACGTAAATCTCCAGGCTCATACTGATCAACAAATTCTTTAGTCGGTTGATTCCATCCATAAGCACCACCAACCCATCCAGAACTTCTTGGACCCATGTATGTGCTTAACCAATTTGCCTGATTTTCGTCATCCCAAAAACCAAATTTTGTTAATCCTAAATATTGTATTTCAAATATTGATTCAGGGGTGTTTTTATTTCTGCTTTCTCCGCCAAAGCAATCCATGTAATCCGGATTAAGGGTATAACCCATGCTCTCTACCAGATTACACATATCCAAGCAATCTTTATAATTTCCTAATGTGAGGTATACTTTTGCCAACATAGCTGCCGCTGCTCCTTTAGAAGCTCTTCCTTTGTCTTTTGCATCATATTCTTCCCGGTTAGGTAACAAGCTGATGGCCTCTATAAGGTCAGGAATAATAATCTCGTTATAAATTTTTTGCTTATCTGTTTTGGAAGGATTTAAATTATCTCCCGGTTTTGGAGTAGCAGTTGCCATGGGTACATCTCCAAACAACCTTACCAGAATAAAATAATAATGTGCTCTAAGGAATTTAGCCTCGCCAATGCATCGGTTTTTAAGCTCCTGACTAATATTCATTGAGGGAACATTCTCTAATACTGTATTACAGTATAAAATACCTGGATTGGGGCCTCGCCAAATATCTAATGCTGCAGCATTATCTGTAGTTGTTACAAAGTTAGCGAGATCTATAGTTTCTATACCATCCGTACCACCACCTGCGCCTACCTGACTGTTTCCAGCTACAATATCTAAAATCCACATTCTGAAATTATAGAGTTTAGGACGTTGTAAAGGCTGATAAGCACCATTTACTAAAGCTACAGCAGATTCTGCATCAGATAATGCTTCGGCACTTGGGTCTATAAAAGATTCTTTATCAAGAAAACTTGTACAGGAGCAAAATAAGTAAGATAAAGAAATGATACTCGTATATAATATTCTTTTCATGTCGATTTTAATTAAGGTTAGAATTTTACATTTAGACCTAAACTTACAGTCCTGGTTAATGGATAAGTACTAAGGTCTACACCCGAAGTCCCCACTTCCGGATCAAATCCGGAATAGTTTGTAAACGTATACAGGTTTTGACAAGACAGATAAAGTCTTAAAACATCTAAAGAAGCTCGCTTACTTATAGAATGAGGAAGAGTATAGCCCAATGTCAAATTCTTTAATCTTAAATAAGAACCATCCTCAATAAAACGGTTGGAATGTCGTGTGTTTTTATTCGGATCGCTAAAAACAGCTCTTGGCATACTGTTACTGGTGCCTTCTCCAGTCCATCTGTCTAAAACCCTGGTGGTTTGATTCTGTGGTATAGACATGCTCTCCTGCCAAATCCTGTTTGCATTATAAATGTCGTTACCTGCAACGCCCTGTAAGAATAATTGGAAATCAAAGTTTTTATAATTTATGCTGTTATTCATAGCAAAAGCCAAAACTGGCGTTGGGTTTCCGATAAACGAACGGTCATTATCGTCTATAACTCCACTATTGTCTAAATCTTTGAACTTTATATCGCCTGCAGCGGTACCTCCAGGTACCTGTATAGAATAGTTATTTACTTCTGTCTGGTTCTGAAAAATTCCGTTTGTTACATAACCATAGAAAGAATTAATGGGATGGCCATCTGCATTTACTCGTATCTTGGTCATATTAATATCGTCGCCAGTAAAAAGAGGAATCCCGTTATTCATACTAACCACTTTATTATGGTTATAAGAAATATTGAGGTTGGTGTTCCATTCGAATTCTCCTGTGATGTTTTGAGATAAAATACTTAATTCTAATCCTTTATTTTGTACTTCTCCGGCATTAATGCTGGGAACAAAAATATCTGAATAACCTGTGGTGATGGGAACAGACATAGGTACCAGCATATTTGTAGTATTTTTTATATAGGCATCTAATGAAATATTTACACGTTGTTTAAAAATTAAATCAACACCTGTATTCCACTGTTTTACTGTTTCCCATGTTACATCGGGGTTTGGCATTACAAGAGGGAAGAGGGAAGGGACAGAGTTCTCATTAAAAACGTATTGTCCGGTTCTTAACCTTGTGTAATAAGCATAATTATCAATTCCGCCCTGGTTACCTGTAACACCATATCCTACTCTTAACTTTAAATCATTTATCCATGAGTTTTTATTGAAAAAGTCTTCCTCAGATATACGCCATGCTGCGGCTAATGAAGGGAAAGTGCCCCACCTGTTATCTTCTGAAAAGCGAGATGACCCGTCTCTTCTTATGGTAGCTGTAAGTAAATACTTATCATCATAATTGTAATTTATACGACTCATGAAAGATAGTAGAGACCACTCGCTTCTTGAACCACTTACTGTAGGGTCTTTTAATCCGTTAGACAGTTGATTGTTATTGTCTGATAAGAAACTTTGTATGCTGGCTCCTATGTTATTGAAAACATTGTTTTGAGCACTAGAACCAATCATCACATTAACATGATGTTTGTCATTAAAAGTTTCCATGAAGCTTAATGTATTATCCCATAAATAGGTTAAGCTTTTATTAGAAGTTTCGTTTCTGAAAGATTCGGGTTGCGGTATAGGTTTCCAATCATATTTTGGAGAAAAATTTTGCTGTTCCCAAAACTTAAAATCTATTCCTCCCAAGGTTTTAAATATAAGTTGGTCTGTAAATCTTATTTCTGCGAAGATGTTGCCCAGGGCATTATGTCCTGTAGTTTGTTGATTGTTTATTAATGCTCTGCCTAATGGATTTTTTAAATCGCCATACCAGTACGCAGGCTCTCCTGGTCCGGAATAAGTGCCATCATTATTAAATATAGCTTGTGTAGGTAAAGCAGCCATTGCTTCCCTAATATTATAATCACCTTGCTTTTTAAGATCATGGCTTAAAGAAAGATTATTGCCAAATTTTAACCACGGCTTTACCCTGGATTCATTGTTAAACTGAACCGTGTAGCGTTTAAAAGATGTATTTTCTACTATACCATTTTGATTTAAAATTCCGCCTGAAACATAGTAATTGCTTTTATCTGTACCACCAGAATAAGATAGGGCATAGTTTTCTATGGCGGCTGAACTTAGTAGCGTATTCATCCAATCTGTTCCGGTTCCTAAAATAGTTGGGTCTGCGAAATCAGGGCGTTGAATCATTCCGGGGTCATTATAGTTCGCTATCATTTCATTATGTAATGATGCAAATTGAGATGCGTTTAATAGCTTAGGAACGCTTGTGGCAGTTTGTATACCCCAATTACTGCTAAAAGACAGAGCTCCATCTCCGGATTTTCCTTTTTTTGTTGTTACTAAGACCACTCCATTAGCTCCTCTGGACCCGTAAATTGCTGTAGCAGATGCATCTTTTAAAATGTCAACCGCCTCTATATCATCTGGATTTAGTGCATTTAAAGGCATATCAGTAGGTACACCATCAATAACCAGTAAAGGTTCACTATCATTTATAGTGCTTATGCCTCTAATACGAATTGCTACATTACTACCAGGAGCACCAGAATTTGTAATCTGGACGCCGGAAGCCCGGCCTTGTAAAGCCTCTCCAATATTAGCAACAGGTTGGTCTTTAAGGCTTTTCTCTCCAACAGAAGATACAGCCCCGGTAAGGTCTTTCCTTCGCATAACCCCGTATCCTACAACTACAACTGTTTCAAGTTCTGTGGCATTTATTTGCAATATTATTTGCAAGTCATTTTTGCCACTAATAGCGATCTCTTTATTATGGTATCCGATATAAGAAATGAGTAATGTAGCATCGTCTGCCGCTTCAATGGAGAATTTTCCATTAACATCTGTAATTGTGCCCTGGCCGAGTTGATTAGCCGATTTGATCATAACAGAAGCACCGATAATAGGTTCTCCTTGCTCATCGATGATTGTCCCGGTTACTTTTTTGATATTCTGGGCCATTGCCTCTCCTGTTAGAAATGTAAATAGAACAGCAAAGAATATCAAATACATGTGAGACACATTAAACTCTTTGTAGGGTTTTTCCATGGATTTTTTGGTTTGGTTAAAAATTGGTTACTGATAAAGTCTGATCAAGATGATCATATATCATTAATACAAATGTATCTATGGATATAGGCAAATAAAAGTATGTAACGAGCGAATATAGATGATGATTTGTGTTAACTATTTGTTTTGTAGTTGTTTGTGTGGTGGTTGGGGTCGAAAAAATATAGATGAAGTACAGGTAGATTACTGACTAATTGATCCTATTTTCATTACTAAGCTTTCGAAATCTTGGCGTGGTACAGCAGCTTTGTTTCTTATCCTTGTACGATAACTATAAATGGTATTAGCTGAATAATTAAGAAATCGGGCGATTTTAGAACTATCCGTAATCCCTAAACGAACTAATGCGAAAATGCGTAGTTCTACATTTAACAATTCGTTTGGTTTAAGCGTAAATCTTTCTTCTT
>JAZQRF010000140.1:0-5718 GCA_045629485.1 Pelobium sp.
GGTTCGCAAGTCAACAAATTCCCTTCTTCAAAAGGTTTATATCGGTTACTCACATCATGTACATCTAAACCTAAATGATGCGAGGTGCCATGCATAAAATACTTTTTATACGCCGGCATCGCCGGATTCTGTTTGGCTACATCATGCTTATCCAGAAGACCCAGTTTTATCAATTCACTTGTCATTATTTTCCCTACCTCATCCTGGTAATCATTCCATATTGTTCCAGGAACAAGCATTTTAGTTGCTTCTTTCATGACATGCAAAACTGCTTTATAAACAGTTTTTTGCCTTGCAGAAAATTTACCATTCACAGGAATCGACCTGCTTAAGTCCGCATTGTAGTTTGCATATTCTGCTCCAAAGTCGAACAAAATAACGTCTCCATCTTTGCACTCCTGATTATTATCATTATAATGAAGGATACAGGCATTTCTTCCTGAGGCAATTATTGGTGAGTAAGCATGCCCTGTAGCTCTTTGCCGAATAAACTCATGAATAATTTCAGCTTCTATTTCGTACTCTTTCACGCCTGGCTTTACAAATTTCAATACTCTTATAAATGCATCTCTTGTAATATTACACGCAATCTGCGTATATTCTATTTCATATTTAGATTTTACTGGCCTCAATTCCCTCATTATTACAGAAGATCTTTCGTAATGATGAAGAGGGTATTTCGATTTAACCTCCTCTATAAATCTAATATCTCTGTAAGCTACTGAATGCGCATACCTGTCATTTTCATTTGTATTTAAATAGACATAAGTTGCATAATGCATCAGCGAAGGGAAAATATTCCAGAACTCCTCTAACCAAAAGACACTTTTTATCCCTGAAACCCGCTGCGCTTCATCTTTTGTAAACTTATGACCTTCCCAAATAGCGATATGCTCGTTGGTCTGTCTTAAAAACAGGACTTCTCTGTATAAAGGAATAGGACAATCAGGAAAAAGCAACAAAATTGTCTGTTCCTGATCTATTCCACTTAAATAAAACAGGTCCGGGTTTTGCTTAAAGCTAAAATTCTGGTCGCCACTTCGAGGAAATTCATCGTTAGCATTAAAAACTGCTAATCCATTCGGTTTTAGTTTTTTAATAAAATTATGTCTGTTTTGAATAAATAAATCTGAATGTGGGGGCAAATATTTCATTATACTAAATTAATGAATCTATTTTAATATCAAACCGAACAAAAATTCTTTAAATTTTATTTTTGGAATGAAGTTTGATCGCTTGGTGTTGTCAAACATAAAATTTATGTTTGCGTAATTATTACAATTAAAATTGTTTAACCTTTAAAAAAATGATTATGAATTATTCTACAATGAAGAAAACAGTCGCTTTGTCATTAGCAACTGCTTTCGCTGTAGTAGCAAATGCACAGGATAACCCTGCTACTACATCTTCAGCCAAATTATTTGGCGGAGCAAAACAGTACAGAACTTGGTCAATTGGCGTTAACGGCGGACTTTTATCTCCAATTATTCCTTTCGGAACCAATGATTACAGCGAATGGAATTCTGAATTAGGCTATGGTATCTTTATTAAGAAACAATTAGCTCCATCTTTCGCATTAAAATTAGATGCACACAGAGGTGTAGTTCAATCTGATGGTGGAGGCTTAAACGCTCCTGACGGAATGGTTGATACAGATCTTAAATATGCTGCTTCCATAAAAGGGGTTGTTAATGTAGGAACTGTTTCTTTCTTAAAAAGAGAGAAAGCTTTAGGTTTCTTCGTACAAGCGGGTGCTGGTTTAACTGAGTATGACTTAGAAAGCAATCCATCAGGAAATTTAGGTGTTAGAAGAGAATTATTTATTCCGGTAGGAGTTGGCGCTAACGTTAAATTAGGTGAAGTTGTAGCTTTAAACTTAGGTTACGATGCTAATTTCTTAGATGCTGATAACTTAGACGGAGCTTGGGCTAATGGTGCTTCTAACAAAGACAAATGGTCTTACGGTTATGTTGGATTAGAATTTACTTTAGGTTCTAAATCTAAGCCTAGCTTACAGTGGTCTAACCCAGTTGCTTTAATGTATGACGAATTAAAAGATCCTACTTTACGTCAGGAAGTTGAAGCATTAAAAGGACGTGTTACTAATGTTGAACAATCTGTTGAAGATCTTAAAAAAGATTCAGATGGCGACGGTGTTGCTGATCACTTAGATAAAGAAGCTAACACTCCAGCTGGAGCTATCGTTGACGGAGCTGGTAGAGCTTTAGATACTGATGGTGATGGTGTGCCAGATTACAAAGATGACTGTCCATTAGAAAAAGGTTCTGCTGAATTAAACGGCTGTCCAGAAATGGGAAGCGCTACTATGGCTGGTGTTGATAACATCCAGTTTGAGTACAACTCTTCAGTATTAAGAACTTCTTCTTACCCAACTTTAGATAAAGTTTCTGCTACTTTAAGAGCAAACAAATCTGCTTCTATTCAATTAGACGGACACGCTTCTGAAGAAGGTACTGACGCTTACAACATGCAATTATCAATTGATAGAGCTAACGCTGTTAAAACTTACCTTGTTAACTCTGGTGTTGATGCTAAAAGAATCTCAACTAAAGGATACGGAGAAAGCCGTCCAATCGCTTCTAATGCTACAGAAGAAGGACGTGTTAAAAACCGTCGCGTTGAGTTCAGACTAAAATAATCGAAGTTAATCTTCACAAAAAAGGGGGTTCTTTTTAGGACCCCCTTTTTTTATTTCCTAAATTTGGAGATGATGTATTTTTTCAGAAAAAAAGATCCAAACAGACCAACAAGTTTTAACCTAAAAGTTATGCACTGGATTAACAGAATAGCTATTACGCTTTTCCTTCTTGGAATACTCTGGAAATTGGCAGACTGGTTTTTATTAAATTAATATATAGATTTATACATCCTAATATGAAAAAAATAATTAATACGCCTTCCGCTCCCTCTCCTATTGGCCCATATAGTCAGGCTGTCTTGGCGGAAAATACTTTATATGTTTCTGGCCAAATAGCTATTGATGTAAATACCGGCAGAATAATAGATGAATCTATAGAGAAGGAAACGGAACAAGTGTTGACAAATTTATCTGAAATTTTGAAGGCCGCAGAAATGGACTTTTCTAATATTGTGAAGACTTCTATTTTTTTAAGCGATATGGATTTTTTTGCAAAGGTGAATGAAGTTTATGGAAAATACTTTACTAGTGAGTTCCCTGCCAGAGAAACCGTTGCAGTTAGAACCTTACCTAAAAATGTAAATGTAGAGATATCCGTAATAGCGGTGAAGTAAATGACATCGAAGCAAAGGGGGCTTTTAGCAGCACTATCAGCAAATTCTATTTGGGGATTTACTAGTGTTCCTATAAGACTATTACGTACATACCCACCAGAACAAATTCTTTTTTTTAGGATTATTATTTCTTTAATTATTTGCTGGAGTTTCATCATTGCTTACAGGAGACCTCATTTAAAACAAACTGTTAAATCTATAAGCCTTGGAGGAAAAAAATCTTTTTTACTCCTTGTGGCTTCCGGAATACTGATTACATTAAACTGGTATGCCTATATCTATGTTGTAAATTATGTAAACCTAAATTCGGCTGCTTTTGCTTATATGGTTTGCCCTTTAATAACAGCAATTGCCGGTTTTCTTATTCTTAAAGAAGAGGTTAGCCGTCTTAAATTTATTGGCATCGGCCTAGCTTTAATCAGTATTATGGCCCTGGGAACCGGCTCATTAACTGATGTAGTATGGTCGGTAATCACAGCTACTTTTTATGCTTTTTACCTTATTGTGCAACGCGTACTTAATTCTTTAGATAAGATTATCGTATTAGGCTTCCAGTTAGCAATTGCATTATTATTAGTGCTGCCGTTTTGTTATGAACATTTTTTTTCTATTCCAACAACGTTCATTTTTTGGGAACTCATCTTTTCAATTTCTATATTTTTCACCTTAATTCCACTTCTTCTAAGTTTGTACGCTTTAGAAAGCCTGCCTTCTTCTACAGTGGGCATCCTCATTTACATTAATCCTGTTGTTGCTTTTTCTGTTGCGTTTTTTTATTTTCATGAAAGTATAAGCCAATATCAGGTACTTGCATATAGCTTACTGGTATTTGCCGTAATTGTTTTCAACTGGCAAATACTTCGCAATTCTGTTTTTATAGCTAAAAAAAACTAAAAATTTTGAGTGATCAGCTTTTAAATACCCCTATAGAATACTTAAAAGGTGTTGGACCACAAAGAGGTGATGTTCTCAAAAAAGAACTCTCTATTTTCACTTATAAAGATCTTTTAGCTCATTACCCTTTTCGTTATATAGACAGGACAAAATTTTATAAAATTAACGAAGCTTACACTGAGTTACCTTACTTACAGATTTTAGTACGACTTAAATCTTTTGAAGTGGTGGGAGAAAAACAAACCAAAAGGCTGGTTGCCCAGGCCATTGATGATACGGGAGAAATAGAACTCGTGTGGTTTAAAGGCATTAAATGGATAGAAAAAAGCCTTAAGCTTAATCACGTATATGTGATATTTGGGAGGGTTACCTTCTTCAACAGTAAGGCACAAATGGCTCATCCAGAGATGGAACTATTCTCAAATGAAAATAAAAGCCGTGGAAATTTATCACTTCAGCCGGTGTATCATTCAACAGAAAAGCTAAAGCAATTTGCATTGGATACGAAAGGTATCCAGAAGTTAATGGCGAATCTTATTGATACTTGCATCCATAAAGTTGAAGAAACCCTACCCGAATATTTAATTGATCAATACAAATTATATACTTACCAACAGGCTTTATACCAGATTCATTTTCCTGCTGATACAAGAAATCTAAAAATAGCCCAATCTACAGTAAAGTTTCAGGAGCTTTTCTTTATTCAATTAAAACTGCTCAGAACTAAGCTCTTAAGAACTAAAAAATTTAAAGGAAATATCTTTAGCGAAGTGGGAGAAAAGTTTACCTATTTTTATGAAAACCTGCTTCCCTTTTCACTAACAAATGCTCAGAAAAAAGTCATCAGAGAGATAAGGCTGGATAGCCAAAAAGGGATACAAATGAATCGCTTAATACAGGGCGATGTAGGCTCAGGAAAAACTGTTGTTGCCTTGATGAGTATGCTCCTGGCCATTGATAATGGTTTCCAGGCCTGCTTAATGGCTCCCACAGAAATATTAGCCACACAGCATTACCATTCTTTAAAAGCATTGCTAAAAGAGAATTTCTTAGAGATTGCGCTGTTAACAGGATCAACAAAGAAAAAAGAACGAAAACTATTATTTGAAAAATTGGAATCGGGCGAACTGCCTATCCTTATCGGAACTCATGCACTGATAGAAGACCCTGTCCAATTTAAAAACCTTGGCCTGGCGGTAATCGATGAGCAACATCGGTTTGGAGTTGAACAAAGGGCAAAACTTTGGAGAAAAAACAGCATTCCTCCCCATGTTCTCGTGATGACGGCTACACCAATTCCAAGGACACTGGCTATGACCTTATATGGAGATCTGGATATTTCTGTAATTAACGAACTTCCAGCCGGTAGAAAACCCATTGAAACCTTGCACCTTTACGAAAGTCAGAGACTGAGAATGTTTGGCTTTATGAAAAGGGAAATTGCTAAAGGCCGGCAGGTTTATATAGTTTACCCCTTAATACAGGAAAGCGCTAAACTGGATTTAAAAAATTTACAGGATGGAATAGAGGTAATGGCAAGAGAATTTCCAT
>JAZQRF010000141.1:0-11314 GCA_045629485.1 Pelobium sp.
ACAACCCGGAAGTGCAGCAGCCATTGCACAGGAAATTATGGAGAAATATGGCAGGATAGATATCATCGTAAATAATGCAGGTGCTAATTTAAGTCCGGGTGGGGGTTTTGATACCCTTACAGACGAACACTGGTATAAAGACTGGCAATTAAATTTCTTGTCGGTAGTACGCATGAATAAATCGCTTTTGCCTTTAATGATCAGTCAAAAAAGCGGGGTCATCATCAATATTTCTACGGGTGTCGCAAAACAGCCCATCTGGGAGATGACCATGTCTTACTCTTCTGCAAAAGCAGCATTGAACGCCTATAGCAAAGCATTGGCGACCGAATTAGGCCCCAAAGGAATACGTGTAAATGTAGTTTCGCCAGGCGTGGTGAAAACACCATTAATGATGGAATTTATTGAGAATTTAGCCCAGTCTTCGAATAGTACCGTTGATGATGCTTTTAATTCTATGATGGAAAAAGTAGGTGTTCCGGTAGGCAGAATGGCCGAACCCGAAGAAATTGCTAACCTGGTAGCCTTTTTGGTTTCTTCGGAAGCGAAGTATATTACCGGAACTAATTATGCTGTAGATGGCGGTGCTTTACCCACCGTTGGATCACATTAAGTTTTTAAGAAAGCCCTATCTCGTCTTCGCATATTGCGGGGACGCTTTTTTACAAACCCTACCATACACAAATAATTGCGCTGCAAGTGCCCGGGCCATTTGACCCTTTCCATATGCAAGTACCAGACGGTGCAGGCTTTTGTCTTAAATAACTATATGGCAGCACCAGCCTGGCTGGGCGAACACTCCGCAGCTTTAAGACTGGCACTATGGGAGTTCATGACAAGAAAAAGGAATCTGGTAGTTATTGGCTCCTTTAGGCCTGCTTAAAGCCTTAAGGAGACCTTTCGCTAATTGAATATTAACTTAGATTACAAAAAACTTGGTGACAATGTCTTACCTTTGCATAATAATTAGCTGTTATGGGCATTGAATTAAGCAATTCGGAAAATCATTCAGAAATCATTAGCTCGCTGAAAAGCGAAAATGCTGCGCTAAGAAAACAAATTGAGGACTTGCAAAATGCCAAAGGTTCCGGGGAAAGCCAATTTGATTACCACGAAAGTCAATTGCGTTTCCGCACCATCTTTGAACTTTCGAGACTTGGAAACAAGGTGATTACCTCTGATCTAAAGATCACCCAGATCAATCCTGCGATGGTAGCCTTGCTGGGCTACGATCATAAGGAAGAAATTATTGGAACCCGTATTTTGGATTATGCACCGCAAGACCACCACGCCCATTGGAAGCTGCTCCAGAAACAGTTATGGGAGCAATCTATGCCTTCCTTTAGTTTGGAAACGGTGTTGATTAAAAAGGATGGCTCCCTCATGTGGGTCCATGTAACTTCCATATTATTTCCCGATCAGGGTCAGCACCTCGGTTATACGATTATCGAAGATATTACCGAACAACACGCCCTCAAATTGCAGAGAGAGGAATTTATAGGGATCGCCAGTCATGAACTGAAAACACCCATCACCAGCCTTAAAGCTATATTGCAGTTGATGAACCGGATGATCAAAAAGGAAAATACCATCCCCGAAAAGATTGCTAACCTGGCTAACGAAGCACAGCTTTACACCAAGAAGCTCATCCATTTAGTGGAGGACCTCTTAAACGCTACCAAACTAGAACAGGGGCAACTATCTATCCGTAAGCTCAGGTTCCCGCTCTCTGATGTGATCGAGGGATGCTGTGATCATATAAGGTTAGATAGAAAGCATTACATCACTCATAGCGGCGACCTCTCTATGGAAGTATATGCCGACAAGCCTAAGATAGAGCGAATCCTGGTAAATTTTGTTAACAACGCGGTAAAGTATGCGCCTGCATCTGAAGAGATAGCGATTAGAGCAGAGCAATTGCCCGGCCGGGTTAAAATATCGGTAAGCGACAAGGGAAGAGGGATTCCGCAGGAAGATTTGCCGCATTTGTTTGAGCGGTATTACCAGGTTGGCAAAGATGAAAAGCACCATTCGGGATTAGGATTAGGGCTTTACATTGCTGCCGGGATCATCAGAAAACATGATGGAGAAATAGGTGTAGAAAGTAAAATTGGAGAAGGCTCTACTTTTTGGTTCACACTCCCCCATTAAGGAAATTGAATGATGCCTGCCCGAACAGAAACACTTGCGCTGCATAGCGTCTGGAATATTATCCTTCGGCATGCGAGGACCAGGCTTTAGCTATCCAGCTCCCATAGATGTAGAACAGCAGGTAATGTATTGAACCCCAATAACCTCTGGCCGTCATGCTGAACTCCTGCCCCTCATAACCTGTTGCGGATGCTTTTTAGTCCATTTATTGGTTTTTTGCGCTAGCAAAGAATGAATGGGTCTTTGCAGGACGCGGGACCGGAATTCTACACCTGGCTTCAGCAAATAAGACCATGGCTCTTCTTTGAAAGCTGCTAAAGGATATTTTAGGTTGATGTTATACAATAGACAGCACCAGTCAGGCTGGGCGCTAACTCCGCAGCGCTAAGACTGGCGCCATTTTGGGGCATCAAAAATCCATTTATCCCACGTATTCGACCCCCCATTTATACAACTCCTCAATGATGGGTTCTAATTTCTCTCCTTTTATGGTTAAGGTATATTCTACCGTAGGCGGAACGGTGGCATAGACTTTCCGGGTGACTATTCCATTGGCTTCCATATTCTTTAGTTCCTTTACCAACATGCGGGTGTTAATTCCTGGTACCATCCGCTCTAATTCGCTGAACCGCTTCTTGCCTTTAAATAAAGCATAGATGATAGACATAGACCATTTTCCACCTATTACACCCAATATTTCCTGGAGTGCACATCGGTCTTCATTTTTTTTATTTTTTTTATCTTCCATAAGTAGTTGATTTGCTGTAATCCTTTACTTTTTGGTATTACTATACAAAAGTGTTACTACTTTCAAAAGTAAAGTATTATATTTTACTTAGCAACTCAATTTTTACATGACATGATGGATAGTATATTAAAAGGGCAGGTTGCTTTGGTAACCGGCGGAACAAAAGGGATTGGCAAAGCCATTGCCGATAAATTAAGTAATAACGGGGCCCGGGTGGTGATTACTGCCCGCACTGCACCGGAAGAAGGCACTAGCGGACATCATTTCATAGCAGCTGATCTTACGCAAGCGGGAAGTGCAGCAGCCATTGCCCGGGAAATCCTGGAAAAATATGGCAGGATAGATATCATCGTAAATAATGCAGGCGCTAATCTAAGTCCGGGTGGCGGGTTTGATACCCTTACGGACGAACACTGGTATAAGGACTGGGAACTAAATTTCTTGTCGGTAGTGCGCATGAATAAATCGCTTTTGCCTTTAATGATCAGTCAAAAAAGCGGGGTCATCATCAATATTTCTACGGGTGCCGCAAAACAGCCGATCTGGGAGATGACCATGTCTTACTCTTCTGCAAAAGCAGCATTGAACGCCTATAGCAAAGCATTGGCAAATGAATTAGGCCCAAAGGGAGTACGTGTAAACGTAGTTTCACCAGGCCTAGTAAAAACACCTTTAATGATGGAATTTATTGAGAATTTAGCCCAGTCTTCGAATAGTACCGTTGACGATGCTTTTAATTCTATGATGGAAAAAGTAGGTATTCCGGTAGGCCGGATGGGTGAACCCGAAGAAATTGCTCACCTGGTAGCCTTTTTGGTTTCTTCGGAAGCGAAGTATATTACCGGAACTAATTATGCTGTAGATGGCGGTGCTTTACCCACGGTTTGATAACATTAAGTTTTTAAGAAAGGTCTCTGGAAATCCTGTCTCATCCTCGCATATAGCGAGGATGCTTTTTATACTTCATACCGCACACAAATAATTGCGCTGCGCCCCAACAAAGAAAAGGCAACCCTGTTAAAAATTACAACCATTGCCTCAAGCCGTTTATATACTGCCTGTAATTGATCATAATATAACAGCCAGAAAAACAAACAATTGGGAGTTAGCCCTGTTAGCAAGAAGTGCAATACTCCTTTATATACTCCAAGCTCTGATGCAAAAGAAAATCTTAGTGATTGATGACGATCAGGATATCCTTGAACTTACTGAACTTATTTTACAGGATAGTGGCTACGAGGTAGTTACTTCGCTAACCGCAGCTATTTTGAACGACGTATTGCAGCTAAAGCCCGATCTTATTATATTGGACGACTGGTTGGAGGATACTACCGGACATGAGCAATGTAAAATTTTGAAGTCTGCTGAAGCCACCAGGCATATTCCGGTGCTTATTTTCTCTGCTTCTACCGGCTTAGAAAAAGTTGCGGCAGATTGCCTTGCCAATAATTACATAGAAAAGCCCTTTGATGTAGACGATTTACAAAATATGATTGCGGCTCTTTTACAGCCGGACTATAAGATGCTTTAAACAAATTTATTCCCCCTACCGGGGCACATCACTGGTGGTACCCTTATCATCAGCCAGCAGTATGGCTTTGATACGGTCTATATGCACCTGGGATAGTTTTGCCCTTTCCAGGGCCGATTTTGCAGATGTGCCACGCTGCTCGCCGGCCATAGTAGTCAGCAAATTTCTTCGCTCTTCAAACATTCTCAGCGCAGCCCACATTGTTTCCTCAATTTTCTCAGTTTGTTCGGCAAGTAAAGATGCTGCCGTATAAGCATGCCCGGTATGGCACCGGTACCGGGTAGAAGGACCCTTATCTACCTGCCAAAGCACACCGCCACAGCCCGGGCAATTAAAGGGTACCTGGTTGCCCAAGGCGTTCACCGATGGAAGGTCGCTCAATACCCGTTTCGCAATTTTGGTCTCTATTAAAATATCTTTAGGAATAACTGCTTGCTTCCCCGTTTTCCTGGCGATGAGCTGGTAAAGAAGACCGCCCATTTCTAAAAGGGGCAAGCAATGATCAACAGTGAGTTGGTTTAAAGCATTTTGGGGCATATCGGGATACTCTGCATCCTTGGGGTCCTGCACAATACAGGTTCCGCCACATCTTTTAATGGCGATCATTCCGGCCGTACCATCATCTAAATAACCGGTGAGGAGTATGCCGATAACTTTGTTGCCAAAAACTACGGCTGCTGAACGAAACAAGGGATCTATGGCAGGCCGCGAGCGGTTTTCCTGTGCTCCTTTGGTTACCAAAATTCTTTCGTCGTCATCAATCATCAGGTGATGGTCTGAAGGTGCCAGGTATAAATGACCATTTTTTAGCGAGGTGCCATTAACCGCATGCTCGCACTTTAGGTTCCCGAGCTTGTTTAGTGCATCTAAGAGCACATTGCCGGTAGCGTCAGGGGAAATGTGCTGAACCACCAATATGGGGGCCTCAAATTCCTTTTGCAATTGGCTAACTAAGGTTGTTACGGCCTTTAACCCCCCTGCCGACGTCCCTATGACGATTACCTTTTTGATCTGACCTTTTTTATTTGCAGTTTTTGGAGTAGCCATGGCATTAAATATGATTGTAAAACAATTAACTATTAAATTAGTGGCAGGCTAAAGCAAAAAGTAGATCCTTTACCGATCTCGCTATCTACCCATATTTTGCCATTATGTCGCTGTATAATTTCGGAACAAAGGTAGAGCCCGATCCCAAAGCCAGCAATCCTTTTGGTTTGATCGCTATCAATGCGGTAGTACCGGTCAAACATTTTTTCCTGGTCCTCATGCTTTACACCCAGGCCTTCGTCTTTAATGCTCACCTGCACCCCATCCGCCGATGCTAAACAAAATACTTCTATATTTCCACCTCTTGGTGAATACTTAACTGCATTGTTCAGCATATTATTGATCACCTGTCCGATCTTGTCGCGATCGGCATTCAGCCATAATCCACAGCCCGAAGAAAGCGTAACATGGTGGCCCGGCGCTGTTGCTTTAATATCCTCTACCATTTCCTTCATCAGCTCATCGATTTCAAATGTCTGCCTGTTCAGATAAATTTTACCGGTCTCCAGGCGGGATACATTTAAAAAGCCATTGATGAGGTCGGTCATTTTCCTGACCTGCTTATTCGCTTTATCCAGTGCGTTTAAAGAAAATGTGTCGTCAGACTTTTGTGCCTTACCCAATAATACCTGCACATACCCTTTTAACGAGGTAAGCGGGGTTTTAAGCTCGTGGCTAACGATAGAAATGAAATCATTCTTGCGTATGTCATCCAGCTTTTGATCGGTCACATCATGCATAATCCCGGTGAGGTATTCTGCTTCGCCATCCTTATTATGGGTGAGGTTTCCGATAGCCCTTATCCAGCGAAGTTTTCCATCCTGCAGCCGGTGAACAGGAAACTCCATTTCAAACTTTTCGCCACTGTTAATAGAGGCTTCAATGGAGTCTGCAACCAATGCTTGCTGTTCGCTAACCACCTGCGCCAATACGCTCTCAATGGTCATTTTTTCATTAACAGTAAACCCAAGTAAGGCTTTTAACCGCGGCGAAGCAACCAGTTCCCGGGTTTGAATAGCGATAGACCAGGTGCCAATCTCGGCTGCAACCGTAGCCAAAACCAGCATTTTATTGGTTTTATCCAGTTCGTTCTGCGTTCTTTTTAGTTCCGAAATATCATAAAAAGTAATAATGGCACCGTATATATCCTGGTCATTTTTTCTTAAATAAGGGCTTGTCATCACCTGGTAGATTTTGCCTTCATTGCTTTCGATCTCCTTAATGATTACCTGCCCGTCAACCATCACCTTTTTAATGTCTTCTATCAGCGTCTCAAACTTAATATTGGTGCTGATGTTGCTTAAAGGACGGCCAATATCGCTGTCGCGGATATTGATATGTTTTATTGCCCCGGGAGAAAATTTCTTCAGGAGAATATCCTTATCCACAAATAACTGCCCATTGATATTGCTGCGGAAATAATTATTCAGGTCATCATTTAAGCTTGTGAGTTCGACAATATTGGACTTATGTTCAGAATTGACTGTTTCCAGCTCTTCGTTAATAGATTGCAGTTCTTCATTAGCGCTCTGCATTTCTTCATTGGCAGAAAGCAGTTCCTCGTTATAAGCCTGCATCGCCTCTTTAGAACTTTCTAAAAGCTGTGTGGAATAAAGCAGCTCTTGCCTTAAGAGATAAAGGTCTTCATCCAGTTGCGCAATATGCTCCCCGGTTTTTATGTCCATATTAAAGTCTTCACCGTCTGCCAGCTCTTCTCCATTTTCTCTAACCGGCTTAAAAAGTACCATCATGCCTTTATTTTTTGACCTCCGGTCTTCAAACGGGCTGATCACCAGGTCTACACGGCTTATTCTGGAAGAATCCGGCTCTGTGAATTCGATATTGTTGATCCTTACCCGTTGATTGGATTTTATGACCTTATGAAATGAAGCACTAAATGCCACCGCCAGGGTGCCGGGCAACAGCTCTTTCAAATTGAAATTAAACCGCTCGGGTTTAAGGTATGGAGAAAGATCACCAAAAGCCTGCGTCACCTTTCCTTCCTCGTCAATACTTACTCCACAAAATCCACTTTCCGCCAAAATCACTTCGTTCATCCCGGGAACCGGGGAATGCTGTACATCCGGAGTTTTAGGCTCGGTAATTTTTTCGGTGTATTTTAATGGAATATCAGACAATGGTGCCGTTAATGCGGTATCCAGGTTAATGCGACGGTTGGTTTTAATGTTTTGATAAATTTTCCATTTGGTGCTGATCTCTGTAAAATCTTCTTTTACAATGGATAAATTTTCGCTGGATCCTAAAAATAAAAAGCCATTCTTACGAAGGCCAAAACCCAACTTGGCAAGAACCTGCTTTTGCAATACCGGCTTAATATAAATAAGCATGTTACGGCAGCTGATGAGATCTACATAACAGTAAGGTGGATTCTTAGTAAGGTCGTGACGGGCAAAGATCAGCATTTTGCGGATATCGGTCTTAATCTTATAGCTATCCTCTGCCTTGTCGAAGAAATTATTTAAACGCTCCGCAGAAACATTTTTTACGATATTTGCTGAAAACACGCCTTTCGCAGCCTGGTCGAGTGCAGTTCTGTTGATATCTGTAGCGAAGATCTTTACTTCAATATCTCTTCCGGTTTGGATAAGATATTCTTTGATCAGGATGGCTAAAGAATAGGCTTCTTCTCCTGTTGCACAACAGGCCACCCATATTTTAATAAATTCTTTACCGGATTTTTGTTCAATGATTTGGGGGATCACCTCCTTCTTAAGGATATCAAAAGCTTCGGGATCCCTGAAAAAAGAAGATACGCCAATTAAAAAATCGCTGATCAGAAGTTCTATTTCCGACGGGGTCTTTTGAAGGTGTGTAAAAAAATGTTTTTCCTCCTTAATGCCAAGATGGGCCATTCTTCTTAAAACCCTTCGGGTGAGTGTAGGAAGTTTATAATCGGTAAAATCAAAAGGATACTGGTCTTTGATTAGGCCGACAATGCTGGATAAAAATTCTTCACTTAGCATAACATCCTGCATGACATCCGGATGGTCTTCATGAACATATTGCTGGATGGCCATAGGCAGGGCCTCTGCGGCAAGAATATAACTGGTATTGCTGATGGCTATAATAGCTTTAGGCATGCCATCAAATTTGGCGTCAGAGGGGTCCTGAACCATCATCACCCCACCGGCATTTTCTATAGCCACTGCACCTCGGGATCCATCTGTACCAACGCCCGATAACACCACGCCGATTGCTTTATCACCCCTTTCCTCTGCCAGGGAAGTAAAAAAGGCATCAATGGTCATATGTGGTGTAGGTTGTCCTTCTTTCTCCACCATAAATAACCGGCCTTCTTTGATCCCCATATATTTTGTGTTGGGGATTAAATAAACTTTATTGGTTTCCACCTCCATCCCCTCATCGGCCTCCACTACTTCCAGGTTGCTGAGGCGGGAAAGGATCTCCACCATTTTGCTCTTGAAATCAGGTGATAAGTGCGGGATGATGACGTAAGATACACTGTCCAGTGGGGTGTGCTCAAAAAAAGAAGTTAAAGCTTCAAGTCCACCCGCGGATGCGCCTATAGCAATTATGAATTGGTGTTTGGCCATATTATAAATTAAATCGCAGGTTAAAATACACTCTTTTAATTACAGTTGACAAAAATTAAGCCTGTAAGTACCAAAGCCAGGAATTGCTGCCTCAATTATTTCCAAAGAATACTACAAATTAGTTTCTAAATGTAATGGAGTACTAACGCATTATGGTTTTAACAGAAGTGTACAAGCGGGGCATTGTTCCCTGGCAGAGATTGAAGCAAGAATGGGAATTTAAAACCCCTTATAGCCGGAGGTAATGGATTGCAAATCACACACAGGGTAATAATTCCTGATTCGCGAATTAAGAATAATAAAATTGGTGGATGGTAAGATGCGACGGCTACTCCTCTGTAAGCACAACGTTTATATTTTAGAGCGGCTTGCAAATTCCCAACAGGGATAAATCGAATTTAATTACTACCATTAGTGTATCCTCAGTTGAGCTCTATTTTGTTGAGGTATTCGGTTGTCTCCCCTAACTTTTATTATTAGCCTTTAACTATCGAAGAGTCCCTTAAACTTTATCCCTCATACGGATACCCAAAATTCTGAATGATTGAGGCACTTAGCTGCGTCTCCCTTTCCGGGACAGGCAAGAGGTTGAACCTTGCATGATTAAAACCGGGAAGCTGTTGTGCCGCTGTGCCCCAGCATACCCTGTTTACAAAGGAAACGCCTTTCCTGTTCATCTCTTTTAGCCAGAGGTTATGGAGCAAGGCTTCATTGGCTTGCCCGCCTAGTTCCTGCCTTTGCAGCAGCTGGCTCATGCTTTATTAATTCAGTATTATTGGGCAGCATAGTAAGGCTGGGGCAAAACCTACACTAAGACGTTTGTTACGAAAGCCGATGTATAGGATCAGGAATTTGATTTTTTATATCTTATTTGGATGATGTGTTCAGTTTCACTCTCAGCAGATACTGGCTTGCTGTAATGTACAGGTAACCATCTTCGCCGAAGGCACAATTAGCTGTTGCCACGCCCGTATAAATGCGGCCTAACAATTTCCCTTTAGCCGAAATAATGGCCACACCCTGTCCGGCACCGGCATAGATATTTCCATGCTGATCTACTTTGATACCATCCGGAGCACCTTTAGCTTCGGGAAACTGCTTTTTAAAATCGAAAAACACCTTCCCTTTAGGCAATACCCTGTCCTCTTGAATAGCATAGGCAATAATTTGAGGCGCCTGACGATCGCTCTGTGCGACATAAAGGATCTGCTCATCCGGAGACAGGGCCACACCATTAGGCCTCAAAAGATCGCTGATCACCTGCTCTACCTTGCCATCCGGGTTCACACTGTACACCCCATTCTGCTCTATTTCCCTGTTTTTTTTATCCTTCTCTCTTTCAGGCAATCCATAAGGAGGATCGGTAAAATAATAGGTCCCGTTGCTGTGCTGGCAGAGGTCGTTTGGAGAATTAAATCGTCGCCCTTTATAATTATCGGCAATACTCACCTTCCCGCCGCCTGTTAAAGGCATGCTGGATATACGCCTGTCGCCATGTTCGCAGGCAACCAGCTCTCCCCTGAGGTTGATGAGTAAACCGTTTGACCCCGGCTCGTCACTATAATGGCCTCTACCGGTATAGCCTGATGGTTTCAGGAATTCGCTGAGTCCTTCCTCTTCACTCCATTTAAAAATGATGTTCTGCTTTGGGTCGCTAAAGAGCAAATAGCTGCCATCGCGAACCCAAACAGGCCCTTCGGCCCATTGTAATCCGGTAGCTAAAATTTCTACTTTTTCGCTCTTCCCGATAATTTTCTCGAGTTCTTTGTCAAATACCTCTATTTTTCCAAGAGTAGTTTTGGCCTCAGGTGTTTGTGAATGAGCGGTCATTATCATTATCAATAAAATAGGTAGGGTGGATACAATTCCTTTGAACATACTGCTTGCTTATAGTACCTATTCAGAGCAAATCATATACCGGAAGTGTTTGATGAGGAAATTGGCCTGAGGGCTTTAGTGTTACTCCCACTTATACCCATGTAAGCATTCTTATTTTACTATGCGGAAAGATGGCCATTGGCTGAAGCACATTCGGCCTTCGCCATACTAAGGCATGGTTTTAGTTGCCTGTATCATCAAATCTTAAAATATGCCGGCCAACTTTACATTTATAAAAGGAACATCACCCATAGTAGCCACAGCCATTCACGACGGGCACCTGGTGCGGAGCGATCTGGAAAACCTGTTTAACTTAAACGAGGAAGAAAGATTAAGGGAGGAGGACCCTTTTACTGCCCGTTGGCTAAATGTAACGGGAAACCA
>JAZQRF010000142.1:0-4970 GCA_045629485.1 Pelobium sp.
TAATTAACGCAAAATTTAAAGTACCAAAGGTTACAGCAAATATGGTACAGATCACATATGGAATCGCAAATTTCTCTATAGGTTTGGCAAAGGATAATAACCGGAAGTATGTCTTCATTCTTTATTTAAAAGGAAGATAAAGGTAAGAATTTTAGTGGGAACCCCCTACTTATATTGAATTGTAAAATCTACAGTTACTTAAAAAGCGTCCGTACATAAGTTTTATAATACTTCTGAGCCAGCCAATTTAGTCTTCGCTTTAGACTTCTTCCGCTCCCGGAAATGGAAGAACCCATTAATCCGTTGTGAGATCCCTGCTCTGTTAATGGGGGGTGTGCCCAAAAAAACATTAAACACCTTTTCTTCTATCATTTTATTATGCCACCAATCTATTACCTGGCAGCATTTTTTCTCTTCAAGATCTTTAAGAATTCTTCTTGCACCTTCTAAATCAATCAAATAGGCTCCGGCACATCTACCTTTTGATGCTTTGTATAATAACTTGCCTTTTCTAATTACCTTCTTTGAAGGGAATGATAAAGTTGAATTTTCTAGAGAAATGATAAATCCTTTTTCTAAGCTTTTTGCCTCTGCTACTACATTATTTATTTTGTTATGAATTAAAGTTTCCGGAAAGATCGATTTTTTGTTACAAGAAGTTTACTTTAAAAACTTATTAAAATAAACACATTATGATTCAATAAAAACAGACTGTCCATATTATAACAGTCTGTTTCTGCTAGCATCCGATAATTAAACCCCTGGCTTCATATAATACATAAGTCCAATCACCATTTCCGTATTGAAGTTCTGCGAAATTCTGTGTCATAAACCATCCTTTACCATTAGTTCCTGGTTTACCGGTATAATGGTAAATTGGCACTAAATTTTGACCTGTTACTGGATCAGGAGAATTAGAAAGGAAAACATAGCCTACAATTCCTTCATAAATATCATTCGGACTAGCTGCGCTATGATCTATTCTATATCTTCTATAGTTATTTGATATATATCTATGTAATGGAACTGATCCTGGGACATTATAAGTATAAACATGGCCTAATCTAAATTTTCGCCACCCTTTTTATTACAAGAGCTAATAATTAGTGAAACAAAACAACACTAGAAACAAATGTTTTATTTTCATATTTTTACATAATTTAACAATACAATTATACAAATTAACTTTATACAAAAACTATTAACAGATTATTATTTATGTCTAACAATAAATATAGAGAAGTATTTTATAAAGTCCTTTTAAACAACCTGTAGAAATACCACTTATAAAATTTTTGTATTTTCCACTTAAAACGGCGTTTTAAACCTTTATCTTTTCCGTATAACCCATTATGCGACCCTTGTTCTATTAATGGTGGATGCGCCCAATAAATATTTATTAAATCTTTTTTCACAAGAGAGTTATGCCATAAGTCAATAATATTATCACACTTTTCCTGCTTAAGAAATTCTGTGATATTAAAGGCAGCGGTATGGTCAATTATATAAGCCCCTGTACACCTGCCATATTTAGCTTTATATATATTTTTCCCAATGCGGGTTTCCCATATAGATGGAAATTTCAAAGTAGAATTTTCTAAAGAAATGATATAATTATCATCTACATTATTAGAATCTAAAATTATTTTATTCAGTTTTTCAAGAAAATCATTAAAGAATATAAGATCATCCTCAAAAATCATTACTTTATTGTAATCATTTTTGAGGATGTCTTCATAGCAAAGAATATGGTTTAGTGTACAGGATAAATATCCAGGAGATAAATCTCTTTGTATACCAGAAGAAAAATATTTATCTTTCATTCCCTGGTCTATAATCGAAAGATCTCCTTCCTGAAAAAAATCGAATTTAAGATCAAACTTATTAAGTATTTCTGTTATTCTTTTTGCTCTATCTTCATATCCATTTTTAGCATGAATAACATATATTTTATCAATTCCCTGAAGATTCAAATTCTTTGTTTAATAAATTATAACTTAATTACTTCTCTACCTTCTATTACCTTACGGATTTTATGAATCACATTCAGCAATGTGATTTTTGAATTATACTTTTTCATTAAAATATTAAAATTCCGCTTTTTACGCCTTAGATTTCTTCTGTTCTTAAATACCGAGAAATAGGCAGATGCTTTATAACCCTGCATCGTAAAAAAGCCCATAATAACATCAGAGAAAAACACCTGAAAATGCCACAGCATTAAATCAAATCCATCTAAATGGAGATAATGAACATAATATCGGTTTCTGAAATATAATTTCTTGACTGATCTTTTTGCACTATGATTTTTAGTGCTCCCAGAGACTTCATGCCGGCAAATAGCGTCATGCTCATAATAGCAATTCCAGCCTAAACGCCAAGCCCTAATACACAACTCCTGATCTTCTGAATAGAAAGGATTAAACAATTCGTTAAAACCATATAAAACCTTCAGTTTTTCAGCATCAATTAACGCTGCTGCGCCAGATAAATAGAAAGTAGGGGTTAGGGAGTCAGAGTTTTCTATGTAAAAAAAATTACTCGGTTTAATTTTTCGGCCTGATATTTTAGGGGCTCTCGCTGCTTCCTGTATAATATTATCGCCCATTCCCATGATCCGTCCCATTACCCCAAAAGTATCTTCGTGATCAAAATAACTATATAGCTTCTCGAAATAATCGGGTGTAAGGCTTACATCTGTGTTTAAAAAAAATATCAACTCATTTTTCGCCTTCTGTATTCCAAGATTACAGGTCTCCGAAAAGCCAGTATTTGTTTCTTTCTCAATAATTGTAATTCCAGAAGGATAATGCTCATTAAGATATTTTACAGAATCATCTGTAGATGCATCGTCAACAATAATAATTTGAGTTTTTTCTCCCAGCGAATGAAGGATCTTGAAGTTAGTTTCAAAATACTTTTCAAATAAATGTTTCCCGTTATAATTTGGGATCACTACCGAGATGCTCTTCATTAAAATTATCTTATTTTATTGTAATTTTTGTATTCAAATAGCCTGTAGCCTGTCGAATCTTCTAACCACTTTAGAAACTTTCGTCTAAGAGAAAGCCTCTTATTTATTTTTGTAGGATCTATAGAGAACTCCCAATTAGTATTCGTAATTCTTTTCTGAATTGATACAGGGTGAGTAAGATTAAATTTCTTTAATTCATCTGCATTCCCATAATCAAACTTCTCTGCCTTGGGGACGTGGTCTTCAATCCAGGCA
This sequence comes from Pelobium sp., assembly GCA_045629485.1. GTDB lineage: Bacteria > Bacteroidota > Bacteroidia > Sphingobacteriales > Sphingobacteriaceae > Pseudopedobacter. The sequence goes on from JAZQRF010000142.1 coordinate 3,230, forward strand.
TCATCATGATAGAATTTATTGAAATTACGCACTTTATGATTTAATCCTTCGGGGGGTTTTACCCAGCCGTAATGATAAACATAGGCATCAATTTCTTTTACTTTGATTTTCCTGTCATTAATTCGAAATCCTTGAGCATCTTTATAGGAAGAAATTCCTTTTAAATTCTTTAATATCCTAATTTCCTTCCTGTACCACCTTCTTGATGATGCAAAATAATCATAAGATCCGTAAAAATGCAGATATTTAAACAATAAACCTTCTATATTTTTATCGTTTAAAGAAATCTCCATTTCTTTTCTTATTAATTCATGATATTTTTCGTGAATTACCTCATCACCTTGTATATAAAACGCCCAATCAGTATCTTTAGATATTTCTTTAAAAGCTTTATCCGTTTCTAAAGCAAAAGTCCTGCCTCCCTCTTTTAAACTATCATCCCAAACTGTATCTATAATTTTAATTTTTGGAGATATATTTTCAATAAGCTTTAAAGTATCATCGGTAGAATTCCCATGTGCAATAACAAATTCATCACACAGCGGAAGTATGGAGTTTATAGCTTCCACTATTGGATAATCATTAATTACTGCATTTCTTATAAAGGTAAAACCAGTTACTTTCATTAGTTAATTATTAATAGTGATTTATTGAAGATCAAGAGTGGCCGAGCAACCTGGTGATGATAGAATGTAAAGCACATTCTGATACATTAAACTGTTATACTTTTAAGCACTGGTATGGTCAATTGTTTCTTCTTCCAGTGCTCTCCCTTATCGTATAAAAATTTGCTAAATCTATACTTAAACTTGAGGCGTCCATTATAATCTGTCCCCATTATCCTGTAAGCTATGTCTGCTGATTCCGATAAACACTCGTTAATAGCTTCCGTATAAACACTTGGACCAGTCATTTTATGTACATCATTAGGATATCGGTTTTCCTTAATATTGTCTATTACCTTATCCAAGGTTCGTTGTAAAAAGGGGTGATTGGCCTCATATATTAAAGCCCATTGCACAAATAAATGAGGGTTTTTCTCAAAAGAAATTATCGCCTTGTCATTTTCTTGAATAATCTCATTAAGGCTACCCTTAATATCACTATCTATATCTAAATAAACCCCTCCTTTTCTTAGCAAAATTGCATATCTAAACATGTCTGCTTTAGCAGCACCAATATTTATTCTGTTGTAAAGGGATAAAACCTCGTCTCCAAACTCTTCTGAAAAAAATAACGCTATACGCTCATCATCATAAAATTCATATTGATAATCTTTGTTATTTTTTTTGAACCTAGCTATGTGCCATCTTGTTATAAAAGGCAAATCACTTGACCTGAAAGTTTGATATATAATTCTTGGTATAGCCATAAATCCTTCAGGGACAATAAAAGTTTAAAGAAAGTTTCATCATGGAAAGATATATATTTAAATTTTATTTTAAGTTCTAACTTTAAGATATCTTAACTATTCATTATTTCTTCAATCTCTTCCAACTCCAAAGGAATATCAGCCATCAAATCTACAGGTCCGTTATTCGTAATTAGTATATTATTCTCTAACCGTATGCCCAAATTCTCTTGTAAAATGTAAATTCCTGGTTCGCAAGTCAACAAATTCCCTTCTTCAAAAGGTTTATATCGGTTACTCACATCATGTACATCTAAACCTAAATGATGCGAGGTGCCATGCATAAAATACTTTTTATACGCCGGCATCGCCGGATTCTGTTTGGCTACA
>JAZQRF010000143.1:0-5743 GCA_045629485.1 Pelobium sp.
ATACTGCTGCTATGTTATTGCCTTATGCAAAAGAGGCAGCTACGCTAACAGCCATCAATTCAAAAGTTAACATTGCCGATACTGCTGCTATGTTATTGCCTTATGCAAAGCAATCCGCTACGCTAACAGCTATCAATTCAAAAGTAAATATTGCCGATACTGCTGCTATGTTATTGCCTTATGCAAAAGAGGCAGCCACGCAAACAGCTATCAATACAAAACTAAATATTGCTGATACCACCGCTATGCTATCATCTTACGCAAAGCAGGCGGCTACCCTAACGGCATTGAATGCAAAAGCCCCATTAGCTTCGCCGACTTTCACAGGTACGGTTTCCGGGATCAGCAAAACAATGGTGGGTTTAGGAAATGTAGACAATACCACAGATTTAGCCAAGCCGGTTTCCACAGCCACGCAAACGGCTATCAATGCAAAACTAAATATTGCCGATACCACCGCTATGCTCAGTTCATATGTAAAGAATAAAGCGATGCTTACCGCTATCGATGCGAAGGTTAATATTACCGATACGGCAAATATGTTATTGTCTTATATAAACATTGCTGATACAGCAGCCATGCTATTACCTTATGCAAAAACCGATGGTGCTGTTGATTTAATCAGTACACAAAGTATTGATGGAGCAAAAACATTTAATAATGATATTACTGTAAATGGTATAAGAATAGGAAGAGGTAAAGGAAATGATGACCAGAATACTGCATTGGGAGTATCGGCTTTAGGAGAAGGAACAGGTTTCAGAAATACCGCCATTGGCCATGCTGCACTTGGAGGTTATGTGGGTACCGATTATGATAATAATACAGCTATTGGATACTTTAACTCAAGAAGCATTACTACAGGTCAACAAAATACAGCCATTGGTGCAGAAGCTTTAATGACCACCACAGCAGCTTCTTATAATACAGCCATTGGTGCACAGAGTTTGTTAAAGGCTACAGGGGGGAATAATGCGGCTCTGGGGTTTGGGGCTGGTGCAGAGATAGTTAGCGGGTCAGGTAATACTTTATTGGGAACAAATGCAGATGTGTCGACCCCTACTATAAGCAATGCAACAGCAATTGGCAGGGGTGCCATTGTAGATGCCAGTAATAAAATACAATTGGGTAATACTGCGGTTACGGCAATAAACACCAGAGGTAAATTAACCACCGGAGAAGTTACCTATCCTAATACTAAAGGCACAGCCGGACAGGTGTTAACTACCGATGCAAATGGCATTGCCTCTTGGGGAGCAGTTTCTTCCAATCCTGAGTTCAACACAGATATTTCTGTTAACCAAATCTCTTTCGGAAGGGGAGCTGGTTCAGATATTTCGAATCTGGTAATTGGTAAAGGTGCCTTTTCAAGAAATACAAGCGGAACAAATAATGTTTCTATCGGGCGTGATGCAGCTGTCAGTTCAACCAAAGCTTCCAATAATACCATCGTGGGTGCTTCCGCAGTTTATTATAATGAAGAAAGTGGATATATTACAGCAGTTGGCTCTGGTGCTCTTCATGCCGAAACCGGAGAAGGCAATACATCAATTGGGTCTGAATCTGGAAGGAGAGGAGGGGTACAAAATACTTTAACAAACTCTACTTTTTTAGGGAGATCTGCCACAGCAGGAGCCGGAGCCATTAATAACGCGACAGCGATTGGTAATGGAGCCATTGTAGATGCCAGTAATAAAATACAATTGGGAAACACTGATGTAACGACGGTAAACACCAGTGGAGACATCACCGCAAAATCATTTAAAAAATCTGGTGGTACTGCCAGCCAATACCTCATGGCAGATGGGAGCGTAACTAATGTTAAAACGCCTTCAACTACATTTGAGGCAAGAGGAGTAACTAACCTAACAGTTCTCCACACAGGCAGTATTATTTATACTGAAAATGGTCAACTTCCATTCTTTCCAGAAGATTTGCCAGATGGGTTTAATTGTGTCATTATAAATTATTCTACTCACCCTTTTACCTCTAATACACTAAGCGACACTAAGTTTTATTCCAAAAATTTCCGCGATGGAAGTTCCACTTTTTCTATTGTAACAGGTGGAATGGTGCATGTGAAAGTTGTATCTATTAATGGAATTAAACGCTATTATATAAGCGGAGATCTTTAATAATCCTATATACAGATTTAGAGTGTAAAAAAGAAGAAATGGGGACATATTTTAGAAAATTGGAAACGATAGGAGTAGCAATGCTATTCATTATAGCTTTATGTAGCACCTCTAAACTTGCTGCACAGCTTAACCCGCTGTCCAGTATTTATTACCAGAACCAGTACCTGAGCAACCCCGCCATGGCTGGCCTGGAAGATCATTTTAACCTGAACCTTGCTTTCCGTAAACAGTATAGCGGAATGCCCGGTGCGCCAGTAAACCAATCATTTTCTGCCGATGGGGGATTGGGCGAGCGAGTTGGTCTGGGCCTTAACATTAATAATGAGAAAGCAGGCTTATTGCAGCATACCCGGGTAATGGGAACCTATGCTTATCATTTACCGGTGGGGCGTGAAAGTGAAAAATTAAACTTTGGAATTTCGCTGGGTTTTATGAACGAGCGCATTAACGAAGCAGATGTTAACGGCGATGCCGGTGATGAGAGCATAGGGCGGCTCAATAAACGGGAAACATTTATAGATGGAGATTTCGGCATGGCCTTTACATCCGATAGGCTTACCATACAGGGAGCTTTACCTAATTTAAAAAGTATCTTCAGATCTGATGATGTAAACAACGTAGATTATTCTTTATTTTTTACGGCTATTAGCTATAAGTTTTATATCAATCAAGCATACAATAACGATATTATTGTAGAACCAAAAGTGGCCTTTAGAGGAGTAAGAGGGTATAAAAACAGCTATGATTTTGGTGCTCATGTTTCTATACTTCAACATGGCTTATCGCTTACCGGAATATGGCACAGCTCACAAAGTGCAACTTTTGGTATGGGTTTAAATCTTAATAAAACGTTTAACATCATGGGTGTTTATACTGCAGAGACCGGTCGGTTAAGCAGGTATTCTAATGGCGACTTGGAAATAGCTTTAAAAGTGAATTTATTTTGATTTTCTATTCATTAATCACAAGATCCAAAAAGCAAAGAATTAATATTTTAACTAATATCCTCTCCGATAGGACTTGCCAGGAGGTCCGGTATGCGCCTTATAGTTATGTTATTTATTTGCCTGATTGTATCGTGTCACCCATCCTCATCGCCCAATTATCCTGTACATGCCCTGCCGGAAAGCCAAAAGTAACAGGATAATTGTATTTCTTTACCACTTCTAAAATAATCTCCTCTACAGAAAAGCCAAAAGGAGTTTGTTCATCATCTTTCATACTGGTAAATCCACCTACCATTAAACCTTTAAGATTTGCCAGCCTGCCAGCTCGGTCTAAAGCCCTCATCATTCGGTCTACAGCATATAATTGTTCGCCCACATCTTCAATAAATAAAACTTTACCGTCATAACCAGGGTCGCTTTTAGACCCTAACATGGAAATCAGGATGCTTAAATTTCCGCCAATCAATTCCCCTTTCATTTCTCCAGGGATATTAAGCGGGTGGTTAGACTTAGGGTAGGTGATCTCTTCTCCAAATAAAGCCTTCCTCAGACTCTCTAAACCATTAGCAGTACTATCAGGAATGGTAGAAGGCATCTGACCATGAATACTCTGGATACCTAATCTATTTAAATGGCAGTGAAAAACAGTAATATCGCTAAAACCAACGATCCATTTGGGCTGAGTGAGCAGGGGCATAAAATCTATAGCATCAACGATTCTCACACAGCCATAACCACCACGGGCAGCAACAATGGCTTTGATGTCTGGATCATCAATAAAACGCTGCATATCTTTTGCCCTCAGCTCATCGGTACCGGAAAACTGGTGGAAAGCCGCGTAGACTGTATCTCCCAGAACAACTTCCAGTCCCCAGGATGTTAATAGTTTAACAGCGTCATCAATAGATCCGCGAAGTGTTTTTGCAGGGCAGGTGATGGCAATTTTATCTCCGGGTTTAAGAAAGGGGGGCTGTATCATTATTTTTTAATCAAACTAAAAATGGAATGAGAATAATTTCTCATCCCTATCAATTATCTTTGCAAATTAATAAAAACCACAGATAAAGCTTTGGAGCAAGACAAATTTAAAAGGTATACCATCACAGCCGCTTTGCCTTATGCAAACGGACCAAAACATATTGGCCATTTAGCAGGGGCTTATATTCCTGCCGATTTATATGTAAGGTATTTACGCTTAAAAGGGAAGGATGTGGTATTTGTTTGTGGCTCTGATGAGCATGGGACGGCTATCGCCAACCAGGCCATGAAAGAAAATACTACGCCCAGAGCGATTATTGATAAATACCACGAATTAAATAAAGAAAGCTTTGCTAAACTTGGGATATCTTTTGATATCTACCATCGTACCAGCGAAGCTATTCACCATGAAACTGCACAGGATTTCTTCAGGAACCTGGATGGCAAACATATTTTTAAAGAAGAGACCTCTGACCAATATTTTGATGAGCAGGCGCAACAATTTTTGGCCGACAGGTATATTATTGGTACCTGCCCTAATTGCGGTAACCACAGTGCTTATGGCGATCAGTGCGAGAAATGCGGTACTTCTCTTAGTCCGGATGAGCTGATCAATCCTAAATCAACCTTAACAGGAAATCAACCCATCAAAAAGGAAACCAAGCACTGGTATTTACCATTAGATAAATATGAAGGCTGGTTAAAGAAATGGATTTTAGAAGGGCATAAACAGGATTGGAGAGCCAGTGTTTACGGGCAGTGTAAAAGCTGGATAGACGGCGGTTTACACCCAAGAGCGGTAACCCGTGATTTAGACTGGGGTATAAAAGTACCGGCAGAAGGTGCCGAGGGTAAAGTATTATATGTTTGGTTTGATGCTCCAATTGGTTATATATCTGCCACCAGGCAATGGGCGCTTGACCACAACAAAGATTGGGAGTTGTACTGGAAAGATAAAGAAACCAAGCTGGTACATTTTATTGGTAAAGACAATATTGTGTTCCATTGTATAGTATTCCCTGTGATGCTGCATACGCATGGAGATTATATTTTGCCTGAGAATGTTCCGGCTAACGAATTCATGAACCTTGAAGGGGATAAAATGTCTACTTCCAGGGGCTGGAGCGTAGAGATGCATGAATACCTGGAAGATTTCCCCGCTAAAATTGATGAGCTGCGCTATTACCTAACGGCGATAGCACCGGAGACCAGCGACAGCGAGTTTACCTGGAAGGATTACCAGGCCCGTGTGAATAACGAATTGGTGGCCATACTTGGGAACTTTGTGAACCGGGTGATGATCCTGATGCATAAATACTTTGATGGCAAGATCGAAAGCGATGGAAAAATGTTGCTGGCCGACCAAAGAGTTGCTGATGAAATTGGCGGCTTTTATGACGAACTGGAAAAATCTTTCGAGGCTTATAAATTCAGACAGGCGCAAACTGTAGCGATGGAAATTGCCCGTTTGGGAAATCGTTACCTCACAGAAAACGAACCCTGGAAAACGTTTAAGGAAAACCCCGAACAAGCGAGAATAGTATTGCATAATTGTTTACACATTATAGCGCATGCGGCTACATGTTTGCAAACTTTCCTTCCGGACACATCGAAAAAGATTTTTGGTATGCTGAACGTGAAGGATCAGTATTTATTCGATGAAGAGGTTGTTTTCGAAAA
>JAZQRF010000144.1:0-7563 GCA_045629485.1 Pelobium sp.
TTTCTACGGTAAGGGTGATTGGGTTTTCTTTTGTTCCTTTAGCTTTAAAATTTAATTGCTGATTTGTCCATGCACCACTTTTCAAAACCACTTTATCTCCGGCTACGAGTTTCAATGCTGATAATTCTGCAGCAGATGAAATGGTATAAGCCTTGTTGTCAGCAGGGTTTGGAACAGGATTAACTTTTATTAAATCATTATCAACTTTAGAGGCGCAAGCACCAGTGCTTACTGCTAATAAAAGTATAGATAATGCGACATTTTTTAGCGTTTTACTATGAATCATTTTAATTGATTTTTGCTCCTAAGGATTCTAATAATACTTCACTTAAAGGTGCTTTTTTTAAAAGGCCTTATATATTGTGGAATCAGTCATTTTTCTTGAAGGATTAAAACTTTATAAGCTTAACTTTTGCATATATTCTGTTGGGGATTGTCCAAACTGCTTGCGAAACTCTTTACTGAAGTACTTTGCATCATTAAATCCTACCATATACGATATTTCATATACGGTACCCACTCCCTGTTCTAATAATTGAGCCGCCCGTTTTAACCGGAACGATTTTACGAAATTGTTTACTGTTAAACCTGTAAGTGCCTTAATTTTTTTATAGAATACGGGCGTACTCATGCCAATCTCCGCAGCAAATTGGTTCACATTAAAATCGGTATTAGTGATGTTTTTTTCTAAGAGATGTAAAACTTTATTTAAAAACTCTTCATCGGAAGACTCTATAATAATATTTAATGGCTCCAGCGTTAATTGCTGACTAAATTTTTTCCGCATATTCTCTTGCAGCAACAACAAATTATTTAAAGTAAGTTGCAATTTTTGTATGCTAAAAGGCTTGGTCAAATAAACATCAGCTCCTGTTTTTAATCCATCCAGTTCGTGTATTTCTCCCGAACGGGCTGTTAATAACACAACAGGAATATGGCTGGTCCGGTCATCTGTTTTTATTATTCTGCAAAACTCGAAACCATCCATAACTGGCATCATCACATCGCTAATAATAATATCAGGAATTTTTTCTATTGCTATGGCTAAAGCCATCTCTCCATGCTCCGCGCCCAAAACTTCATAAACCTGCTCTAAAGACTGAATGAGAAAATTCCTGATCTCCGGGTTATCTTCTACAATTAAAACGGCGGGTTTCACTAAGTTGTTATCTAGCTGCTTAGATTCTTCAGAATAAATAATTGTTTCAACTTCAGACTGTAAGGCATAAATCTCTACACTTTCGGCATTTACCTGCTGCTTGATTTCCTCTTTCTTAAAATGCTTTTTGCCTTTTTTTAAGATCAGGCAAAAACATGTTTCTTCTGTATCAGCCTCTAAAATTAAATCTCCATGATGAAGTTTAGCGATACTTTTTGATAAGGCAAGGCCGATACCTGTGCCTACTTTTCTTTCTTTATTATTGTCTGCCTGGTAAAAATTCGTAAATATCCTGGCTTTAGCATCCTTTGGAATTCCCGGACCATTATCAAAAACCTGGATCCTTACCTCTTCCCTTTCCTGAATAATTTTTAAAGTTACATTCCCACCTGTCGCCACAAATTTAAAAGCGTTAGACAACAAATTATACAACACCTTTTCGAGCTGGTCTTTATCAAAACAAACCTCTATCAACTTCTCTTCAGCAATAAATTGATAATTAATATTTCTTTGAACGGCGACCTGCTGGAAAGAAAGGAAAATTTCCTTTGTAAAGCTCACCAGGTTATCGCAAGTAATATTTAGCTTCATTTTACCTGATTCTACTTTTCTAAAGTCCATCAGCTCGTTTACCAACCGGGATAATCTCTTCACATTTTTATTGATCCCTAATAGCTGTCTGTTTAAGACCCGGTTTGCCTGCGTTTCGTTAATTATTTTTTCTAATGGACCTAAAATCAATGTTAATGGTGTTCTTATTTCATGAGAAACATGAGTAAAAAAATCAAGTTTCATCTGATGGATATCATGCTCCTTTTTCAATAAAGCTTTAATCAATAAAAATCTAATGAATAAGAACAGGATGCCGGCAATCAACAAGCTGTATATAATATAAGCCCACCACGTTTTCCAGAAAGGAGGTTTAATTACAATATTTAGCTTCGTATTTTCAGTGCTCCAAACCCCATCGTTATTTGCACCTTTCACTAATAAAGTATAATTCCCATCCGGGAGGTTAGTAAAAGTAGCACTAGGGTTTTCAGTAAAATTCCATTCATTTTCGAAACCCTCTAACTTGTAGGCATATTTGTTCTTTGCCGACTTAATATAATTCAGTACAGAGAAATCTATACTAAAGATATTCTGATCGTATGAAAAAGTTATTTTCGAAGTTTTGTTGATAGACCTGGAAAGCAATTTAGAGGCATCATCAATATTTACAGGTTTATTAAAAAGTTTTAAACCGGTAAAAACAACTTCTGGTACTTTCTTATTTTCTTTGATATTCTCTGGCAGAAAGCTAACCATTCCATTATAGCCACCAAAAAAGAGCTCGCCTTTGCTGTCTTTAAGAAATGAATTGTAATTGAATACATTGCCTGGTAAACAATCTTTCCTATTATAGACTTTAAAATGTCCAGATTCCATTTTGGCTAATCCTCTATCGGTGCTAATCCACAAATAACCATCATTATCTTCAACAATACCTGTAATATTATTAGCTGGCAATCCCTGCGCTGTAGTATAAATGTTTACAGCTTTTGTTGTTGGATGAAAAGAGACAAGACCTTCGTTATAACTCCCGAACCAAATCTTTCCTTTACTATCCTGCTGTGCAGAATTGATATTATTTAATACAGTACTGTTTTTATGAAATTTAATTTTCCTGAAATGTTCTTCGACCCTTTTTAGATAAAAAACCCCTTCTCCTGTGCATACCCAAATTGTTTCATCACGATCCTGAAAAATATAATTGATAGTCTTAGCTGAGAGATGATTGCTTTTATTTGGTTCTAAAAGTGAAATAAACTCTCTTTGAGCGGGATTGTATTTATACAAGCCATTCCTGGATCCTACCCAAAATCTTCCCTGCCTATCATTTAACAAGCTGGTAATTCTGTTAGAAGCTAAAGAGTTATATTTAGAGGCTCCAAGCTTATAGTTAGTAAACTTCCCGGTCTTTTGTGAATAAAAATCGAGGCCTCCTTCATAAGCCGCTATCCAAATATCACCATTTTTGTCTATAGAAATCGCTTTTATTAAGTTAGAACTTAGAGAATTATCTTTCTCAGCTTTGCTTTTAAAATTTGTAAACCTTCTGGATGTCCTGTTATAGTAATTTAATCCCTCTGCTTCTGTTCCTATCCAAAGATTACCCTTCTCATCTTCTACAATGGCACTAATGATATTACTACTTAAAGAATTTTTATATGAATAGTGTTTATAGGTTTTAAAAGGAATAGCGTTGGCATGATAAACATTAATACCTCCGTAGTAGGTACCTACCCAAACAGAACCAGCAGCATCCTGAAAAATATCATAAATAGAATTTTGATTCAGGCTGCCCGGGTCCTCAGGGTTATGCTGGTAAACTGTGAATTTTTGATTTACGGGATCAAAAACGTTGATTCCATTAAGAGTGGCTATCCATAATTTTCCATCATTTAAAACTTTAATCTTCCTGATAACATTACTGCTTAAGCCATTAGGGTACTGGGTAAAATGCTTGAAAGTTGAAGTTGATTTATCAAAAAGGTCCAGGCCTTTAAAATGGGTTCCTATCCATAAGTTATGATTAAGATCTTCGGTAATGCTGTTAATATCATTTGCGGCCAGGGAGGTATGATCTTTATCGCTATGAAAATAGGTTTTAAAATGATACCCATTATTTTTTAGGACCATACTCGTTAAACCATTTTGAGTACCAATCCACATGGTATTATCGTGGGCCTGGTAGATCGCTTTAACAACATTATTAGCTATACCAGTACCGTGATTACTGATGAACTGTTCGAAATAGCGGCCACCAACTAACTTATTCAAGCCGCTATCTGTGCCTATCCAGATATTATTTTGCCTGTCTTCATAAATGCACCTTATCGCATTATTACTAATTGTATTTTTTTCTTTGGGATGATATTGGAATCTGATAAATGAGTTGCTTTCAGGAATATATTTGTTAAGACCATTTTGCGTACCCACCCATAAATTCCCTTTACTATCTGTAAGTAAAGCATTAATATTTAGACTGCTACTTAACGTTGAATTATTTGCTCGATCATGTTTATACACTTCAAATTGACGGCCATCAAATTTACTTAGTCCATCCTTAGTCCCGAACCACATAAAGCCCATGCTATCCTGAGCAATAGACAATACACTACTTTGCGAAAGACCTCTTTCTACAGTAATTTGTTCAAAATAAATATTTTCTTTTTGGGAGTATGCGGGAGGTATAAACGTACAAAACAGCCATAAAAGATTGACTGATTTAGGAATATTAAAATTTATATTTTTAAGGATAACGCTGAAAATAGTTGATCTTAATAAAGAAAAAAAAACTTCAAAAAGTCCAGGCTTTACTGTATTGAGATTATTTCTCTTCATCATTTTTCTTAAAAAATCATTAATGATTTTTTAAGAAAACTTAATCCACCATTAATATAAACATTGTTGGTTACTTTTATAAAAGTAGCATCATCTGAAGCTAAATATACAATCAAATCTGCAACTTCTTTAGCCTGACTTTCTCTTTTTAAGCTGTAGGTTTGGCCTTGCTTCCATCAATGCTAAATCCTGGCTTATTAAAACTGATACTTAAAACCGCTTTGAGGATTTGTTCTGAGCAAACTATAAATTTCTAATATTAAAATCGGTTCTCTTATATAACTTCTACCATTCCCACACCTTTCCTACAAAACTCTTTCGGCAGGCACCGGTGTTCAAGATTTAAGTGTTCTGAAATTATTAATGAGTTAGCAAGCAGAGTCACTAGCCTAGAAAATGGCAAGAAATATTTAAGACAAAAAGCCTGATAAATTAATGTCAGGCTCAAAATTCTTATATATATAAGTTTATATCAAATAAACCCCATCTTCTTCGTTATTCTCATCTAGTACTACAGATACATGTTCTTTTAAAACAGTAGAAAGTTCCAGACCGACGAAATCAGTAGCAACGGGGAATAACTTGTGGCTGCGATCTATCAACACCACAGATCTTAATTTTTTTAAAGGGATATTTAAGAAAACGCCTAAACCGTAAGCAATGGTTCTTCCGCTGTTTAAAACATCATCCACAAGAATAATCACTTTGTTTTTACAGTCTTCAATAGGAATATTAATAGCGGACTCTAATTTCGAGCTTGCTTTGTTTAGTTCTATTTCTACCAGCGTAATCTTAAGCTTACTGATTTCTTTCAGCACCGCTTCCAGTCTTAAGGCTAAACGATAGCCTCTTGCTATTACACCGGCAAGTATAATTTCTTTTTCATCAATATTATCTTCCAATATCTGATAAGCAATCCGATTTATCTTTTGCTGTATTTGGGTATGATTAAGAATTAAAACTTTCTTTGCCGGCATAACTTGTAATTTTCTTACCTAAATTAAGATTATTATTTATTGCTGTAACGTTTGCTCTCCTTGGTATATTAAAGATAGAAAAAGTTTAGTTTTAGCAGTAAATAATTTTAGTTGGTGTGTTAATTATGAGCCTGCAATGCAGGCCTGTTTTTTTACAATATTAATAAGGAATAAAAACAAAATTTGCCCCTTCGGGTACTACTACAAAAATACAGGCATATTCATCAGGGTTTTTATAGCTATATAAAAAAACATCCTTTTTAGATTCCTGAATAATTCCACGACTTAAAAACTCCTCTAACGTAGACGCCTGAATGGTCCATTCTGTTCCTAGCTCCTTCCTGTCCAAAATTATTTCACCAATAGAAACTTCGTGTTGATGGGCAATAAAAATAGGCTGCTCCGATAAGCCCTCTACCCTAATATCCAAAGCAACTTGTTTTAAGGTGTCTTTGTAACCGTCCAGCTCCCTTTTCAACAAAACCAAAGGACTTTCCTTCGGCTGATTATTATTTTCAGACCCTTCCGGATTTAGTAATTCTTCTGAATTCATTTACCTTAATTTTAATAATACCACATTTTCCACATGCTGAGTATGCGGGAACATATCTACAGGTTTAATGCGAGCCACCTCGTACTTTTCTTTTAAACGGATAAGGTCACGAGCCTGGGTAGCAGCATTGCAGCTTACATAAACAATTTTATCCGCTTCCATTTCCATCAATCGTTCCACAACATCCGGATGCATTCCCGCTCTAGGCGGATCGGTGATCACCACATCTGGTTTTCCATGCTGTGCTATAAATTCAGCGTTTAAAACATCCTTCATATCTCCGGCATAAAATTTAGTATTATGTATGCCATTAATTTCTGAATTCACTTTAGCGTCTTCAATTGCACTTGGCACATATTCTACCCCAACAACTTCTTTAGCATTGCGGGCAACAAAATTTGCTATGGTACCAGTTCCGGTATATAAATCGTAGACTAATTCTGTTCCCTTCAAACCTGCAAAACCCCTGGTGATTTTATACAACTCGTAAGCCTGATCTGAATTCGTTTGGTAAAAAGATTTGGGTCCAACCCTAAATTTAAGACCTTCCATTTCTTCGTAAATAAATGGACTCCCCTTAAATAATATTACATCCTGATCAAAAATAGTATCGTTTTTCTTTTGATTGATGATATACATTAGCGAGGCCAAGTCCGGGAACTTTTTGTCGATAAAATTCATTACGAGCTCAACCTGACCTTCTTCAGGATAGGCAAAAACCGGGATAACCATCGTTTCTCCGGTAGATGCAGTTCTTATAATTAAATTACGCAAAGCACCTTCGTGGGCTCTCAGATCATAAAAGGAGATGCCGTTTTCCAAGGCAAAATCTCTTATCGAGTTTCTGATATCGTTAGAAGGATCTGCCTGTAACCAGCAATGCTTTATATCCAATATTTTATCGAACCTAAGCGGAACATGAAAACCTAATGCATTCATCTCCATTTCTTCGCCGCTGGCTATATCAACATTGGTTAGCCATCTTTTATTAGAGAAGGTATATTCGAGTTTATTCCTATAATAGGCCGTTTTAACTGATGGTAATATATCTTCGGTATGAGCGGTTTCTACGGCAGCCAATCTTTGCAATGCATCCGTAACAGATTTTTGCTTATATTTTAGCTGTGTAGGATAATTCATATGCTGCCATTTACAGCCACCACAAACACCAAAATGAATACAAAATGGTTCTACCCTATCTTCAGACGCCTGATGTAAAGTATGAATTTTGGCTTCAGCAAATTTTTTCTTCTTCTTGAAAACCGCAGCATCTACCACATCACCTGGAATTGCTTTTTCTATAAAAACAACCAAATCATTATGTCTGGCTACGCCTTTACCTTCTTCTGCTATATCGAAAACCTCTAATTGCTCTAATATTTTTTGATCTGCCAAAGCTTATTTATTTAAGGCTGCAAATTTAAGTTTTTTTAAACAGGAATAGGTAATAGAAAGCACTAAGAATTTAGGGGCAGGTTTTGCCCGGA
>JAZQRF010000145.1:0-7278 GCA_045629485.1 Pelobium sp.
TTATTCCTTTTACACCATATAGTGCAATCTTTATAGTAGGTGATGCAACGCCAAAGGGTTGGGATATTGATAATTCCACGCCAATGACTGCGAGCGGAAACCCGTACGAGTTTACCTGGACTGGTACCTTAACAGCAGGCGATTTCAAATTTACCTTAGACAAGCAATCAGATTGGGACGGAGCCTGGTTTACTGCCAGTAAAGTTGACATGGAGCCGTCCGGAAGTCCTCAGCAAATGATTTACAGTAAGAAAGGTTCGGGCTTAGATTATAAATGGAAAATTAAAACTGCTGGAACTTACACTGTTACATTAAATCAGTTAGATGAAACCGTAGTTATTATAAAGCAATAAAACACTTTAAGAAGTAATCATGATTACATGCACATGATTACTTCTTCTATTCCTCCCTAAGTTTAAAACATCTAAATAATGAGAAAAACATTTATTCCGATACTCCTATACATTATAGCGCTGTCCTCTTGTAAAGACCCTTTCGACACAAACAATGACCCTGTAACTTATGGAAACACCTATTTGAGTATAGATATCAATACAGATAAAGCCAGATACAATCCAGGAGAGACCGTTCAATTTTCTCTAAAAAAACTACCAGGAAACAATGTAAAGGTAAGGTACTCTTACCTCGGTAATGTCCTACGCGAGGAAAGTTTAAGCACTACTTCTTGGTCTTGGACAACACCAAATGAAGATTTTAAAGGCTACCTAGTAGATGTTTTTGAGTTAATCGATCAAAAAGAAGTTATTTATCAAAGCATAGCTGTAGATGTATCATCAGACTGGAAAAAATTTCCTCGTTATGGTTTTCTTTCTTCCTACGGTAATTTATCAGCAGCAGAAATCAATAGAAATATAGAATTTTTGAACCGATACCACATTAATGGCATCCAATTTTATGACTGGATGCATAACCATCATCGCCCATTAGCTGGAACAGTTGAGAATCCTGCGGCATCTTGGCCAGATTTAATTGGTAGAACCAATTACCTACATACAGTAAAAGATTATATAAATGCCGCCCATAATAGAGGCATGATGGCCATGTTCTATAACCTTGCTTTTGGAGCTTTAAATAACGCCGCAATAGACGGTGTAAAGGAAGAATGGTACCTGTTCAAAGATGTTAATCATAACAATAAAGACAAACATAATTTAGACGCTCCTTTCAGAAGTAGTATATTTTTGATTAACCCTGCTAACCAGGAGTGGCAGAGCTACCTTACTCAAAAACATCAAGATGTCTATAATGTATTTGATTTTGACGGATATCATATAGACCAACTAGGTAATAGAGGTAATGTTTATGACTATAATGGCTCTCTGGTAAAACTTGATGAATGTTATTCCTCGTTCATTCAAGCTTCCAAAAGTGCCGCTCCTAATAAAAGACTGGTGATGAATGCCGTTAGTGGCTATGGGCAACAATACATCGCAAACGCTGAGGTTGACTTTTTATATAACGAAGTTTGGGACGAAACTAAAAGCTTTGAGCAGTTAGCACAAACGATTACAAACAATAATGTCCTCTCCAATTACACAAAAAGCACAGTATTAGCTGCGTACATGAATTACGGAATGTCTAATAAAACCGGGCAACTAAATAAACCAGGGATTTTATTAACTAACGCAGTAATCTTTGCTTTTGGAGGCTCACATTTAGAATTGGGAGAACACTATTTGAGTAATGAATATTTTCCGAATTCAAATTTACAAGCAAGCTCTTCATTAAAAAAAGCGTTAGTAACCTACTATGATTTTTTAGTAGCGTACCAAAATATACTTCGCGATGGCGGAACATTTATTTCAGCTAATAACATACAGAATACAAACGAAAAATTCTCACTAAATAATTGGCCTCCTCAGCAAGGAGCAGTTTCTTATCTGCTAAAAGAGTTTACGGATAAAGATGTCCTCCATTTTATAAACTTTAAAGATGCAAATTCTTTAGAATGGAGAGATAATAATGGAACTCAAAGAGAGCCTGATACTATCCAGGATGCAAACATTTCATTTCAAACTAATAAACAAGTAAAAAAGATTTGGATAGCATCCCCTGATACTAAAGGAGGAGCTGCTACAATCTTAACTTTTGCTCAGAATGCTAACGAAGTAAACTTCAAAATGCCCGAGCTAAAATACTGGAATATGGTTGTAATTGAATATTAATTGAGTATGAAAATTTTCAAATATATAATTTACTTATTAATCCTTTCGTACCAATCTTTTGCTGGAGATTGTACTTCATATACGAAAAAGGGAAATCAAATTACTTTTAATTCCAGCAATGGAGAAAAGCTGATGCTAACTATAAACAGTAACGCTGTTGTAAAAGTCTGGTATGACCCCAATGGTAAGTTTATCCGTAACAACCCCTCTTTTGCAGTCATTAATGAAAAATTGGAAGACTTAGGAGAAATAGAAGTACATGAAGAACAATCTGCTTACGAAATTTTCACTTCAAAATTACGTATACGTCTAAATAAACATCCTATGCAACTGCAAATCTTTGACAAATGGCAGAAGCTGATTTTTAGTGATTTTAAAGATAAAGGTCATTACAAAGAGGGAGAAACAGGGAAAAAATCTTTTAAAACACTTAGAAAAGATGAACAATTCTTTGGTTTAGGAGAAAAAACGGGCACTTTAAACAGACGAGGTAAAACTTATAAAATGTGGAACAGTGACAAACCCTGCTATGGTGCAACAGAAGATCCTTTGTATAAGAGTATTCCCTTTTTTATGAGTAGCTATCGTTACGGAATTTTTTTAGATAATACTTATAAAACTGAATTTGATTTCGGTTCAAAATCTGAAGAGTATTATTCATTTGAAACCCCTAATGGCGAATTTATATACTATTTCATTCATGGAAAAGACTATAAAGAAATTCAACAGCAATATATTTCACTCACTGGAAAGCCGATTATGCCTCCTAAATGGGCTTTTGGATTTGCGCAATCACGTGGTTTGTACACGAATGAAAAACAAGCACTGGAAATAGCTGCTGAATTTAGAAAAAGACAAATCCCCTGTGACATCATTTACCAGGATATTGGATGGACACAAAATCTACAAGATTTCGAATGGCGCCAAGGTAATTATACCGATCCGAAAGCGATGTTGCAAACTTTAGAAAAGCAAGGCTTTAAAATGATTGTTTCTCAAGATCCTGTTATCTCTCAGGCGAATGCGAAACAGTGGGCTGAAGCGGATAAACTTGGCTATTTAGTAAAAGATCAGCGTACAGGAAAATCTTATGATATGCCATGGCCATGGGGTGGTAATTGTGGCGTAGTAGATTTTACAATTCCTGCTGTAGCAGATTGGTGGGGAGCTTATCAGCAAAAACCTTTAAACGATGGAGTCAAGGGTTTTTGGACAGATATGGGAGAGCCTGCATGGAGCAACGAAGAAGATGTTGACCGTTTAAATATGAAACATTATTTAGGGATGCATGATGAAATACACAATGTGTACGGTCTCACCTGGGACAAGATTGTAAAAGAACAATTCGAAAAACTAAACCCAAATCAAAGAGTTTTTCAAATGACCAGAGCAGCATATGCAGGATTACAACGTTATACATTTGGCTGGACAGGAGATAGTGGAAACGGAAGTGATGTATTAAATGGGTGGACTCAAATGGCTAATCAGGTTGCTGTTGGGATTTCCGCTGGATTGGGAGGAATTCCTTTCTGGACAACAGATATATCTGGTTATTGTGGAGACATTACAGATTATCCTGCTATGGCAGAACTTTATACTCGTTGGATGCAGTTTGGTGTGTTTAATCCTTTAAGTAGAGCACATCATGAAGGTGACAATGCTGTAGAACCATGGATGTTTGGCGATGTTGCAGAAAAAAATGCCAAAGCAGCTATCGAGATTAAATATCAGCTTTTCCCATATCTCTATACTTATGCCCGTAAAGCTCATGATACAGGATTACCGATAACCCGAGGCCTTTTTATGGAATATCCCGATGACGAACAGTCGCGAAAAATAGATGATCAGTTCTTATTTGGAGAAGAACTTTTAATTGCTTCGGTGTTAAAAAAAGGAGAAAGAGTTAAAAAAGTTTATCTACCTGACGGGGAGTGGATTGACTTCAACGACAAACAAACCGTTTATTTAGGTGGTCAAACTATTGCTTACAAGGCTCCTTTAACAACCATCCCTATATTCGTAAGAAAAGGTTCTATAATTCCACAAGCACCAATAATGCAACATCTGGACGAAAGAACAAACTACCCTTTGTTTATACACATATTTCCAAACTATGAAGACGAAAATGCAAGTTTCGAACTTTATGAAGACGAAGGAAATAATCAGGATTATTTAAAAGACATCTATTCAAAAACGAGTTTTAAATGTACAACAACATCTAATGCCTGGCACACCAGCATCGTTCCGAACGATAAAGGATATAAACAAGCCGAAAGGAGAAATCTTATTCTTAAATACCACTTGGAAAAGAAACCAAAATCTGTTACAGTAAATAAAAAAATAGTAAGAATTACAAGGCAGGAAAACCTACAAAAAAATATTGAGTCAGAAAAAAAACTCATACAATGGTCCTGGAATGAAGGCACTAAAGAATGTTGGATTATACTGCCGGATGAAAGAAGCGCAATTAATATAGAGGTGCAAAAATAGAATCCTTAACAAAATCTTTTGTAAACAAAATGACGTCCTGGCTATATAAAATGTCAGGCTTATAAAATAACTATATGATAAAAAGACGTATAACTACATTACTTAGCGTCCTGCTTTTAAGCTGCTCGGTATTGGCACAGGAGCTAAAGTCCCCTGATGGATTATTTAAGATGAATTTCCATATAGCAGAGAACGGCATACCAACCTATCAACTTTTTTATAAAGGGGAAGAAGTGATCAAACCCAGCAAAATGGGATTGGAATTAAAGGGTAATACAACAAAAGTAGAATTTGGAGCTGAAACGGATATTAAAACTGAGCAAAAGAACATTATAAACTCGCTCTACGATGGTTTTACAGTTGCAACAACCCATACAAAAAGTTTTGATGAAAGCTGGATGCCAGTTTGGGGAGAACGCAAGATCATTCGCAACCGCTATAATGAATTAGCGGTTAGTCTTGTTCAAAAAGAAACTCAAAGAGAAATACTTATACGCTTCCGTTTGTTTAATGATGGATTAGGCTTCCGCTACGAATTCCCTCAACAAAAAAACCTAATCTACTTTGTTATTAAAGAAGAACGTACTCAATTTGCAATGACAGGCGACCACACTGCCTTCTGGATACCAGGAGATTATGACACGCAAGAGTATGATTTTACGACATCTAAACTGTCAGAAATAAGAGGATTAATGAAAGGTGCCATCACTCCAAACTCATCTCAAACACCTTTCTCTCCTACTGGTGTACAAACATCATTGATGATGAAAAGTGAAAACGGACTATACATAAATTTACATGAAGCCGCTCTTATTGATTATGCTTGTATGCACTTGAATCTCGATGATAAGAATTTCATTTTCGAGTCCTGGTTAACACCAGATGCTAACGGTAATAAAGGTAATTTGCAAGCTCCGTCACAAACCCCATGGAGAACAATCATCGTAAGTGATGATGCCCGAAATATTTTAGCTTCTACCCTTACTCTAAACTTAAACGAACCTTGCAAAATAGAAGATACTTCCTGGATTAGACCTATAAAATATGTGGGTGTATGGTGGGAAATGATTACCGGAAAAAGCGAATGGTCTTACACTTATGATCTACCAAGTGTACAAATTAATAAAACAGATTATACGAAGGTAAAACCTCATGGCCGCCACGGTGCTACTAATGAGAACGTAAAAAAACATATAGATTTTGCGGCCAAACATGGCTTCGACGCAGTTCTTGTAGAAGGCTGGAACACAGGTTGGGAAGACTGGTTTGGCAATTCTAAAGATCATGTTTTTGATTTTCTCACCCCATATCCTGATTTTGATGTTATCGAAATACAAAATTATGCAAAAAGCAAAGGTGTAGAAATGATGATGCATCATGAAACTTCCGGATCAGTAAGAAACTACGAGCGATATCTGGACACAGCCTATACTTTCATGAAGAAACATGGTTATCACTCAGTTAAAAGTGGCTATGTAGGAGATATAATACCTAGAGGTGAGTATCATTACAGCCAATGGACGAATAATCATTATCAATATGCTCTAGAAAAAGCGGCTAAATATAAAATAATGATTAATGCTCATGAAGCAACACGTCCAACAGGTATCTCAAGAACCTATCCTAATCTTATAGGAAATGAATCTGCCAGAGGTACAGAATATCAGGCATTCGGAGGAAGTAAACCCAACCATGTCACCATTTTACCATTTACACGCTTAATTGGGGGCCCTATGGATTATACGCCTGGTATATTCGAAATGGACATATCAAAAGTTAATCCTAACAATAAATCATATGTAAACAGCACAATTGCAAATCAGTTGGCACTTTATGTTACTATGTATAGCCCACTGCAAATGGCAGCAGACTTAATTGAAAATTACGAACGTTTCCCTGATGCTTTTCAGTTTATTAAGGATGTAGCTGTAGATTGGGATGATAGCCAATACTTAGAAGCAGAACCAGGTCAGTATGTAACTATTGCCCGTAAAGCAAAAAACAAAGGAGATTGGTTTGTTGGTAATGTTGCAGGAGAAAAGGGCCATACATCAAAAATTTCTTTTGGCTTTTTGGATTCAGATAAAAAATATATAGCTACAATATATTCAGATAAAAAATACACCGACTATAAAACTAATCCTCAAGCATATGAAGTAAGAAAAGTGATCGTAACAAATAAATCTAAGCTTACACAGAATTCGGTCCCGGCTGGAGGATATGCAATTAGTATTATTGAAGCAACTGACAAAGCAGAATTAAATGGTTTAAAAAAATTATAACTAACATTTATCACGATAGCTAAAGCTTATAAAACGAGCGAATTGGTTGATTGGTTAGCTAAGAAAATCTAAATAAGCCTTATCAAATTATACCCAGCTCCGGAAACCCGGGGCTGTTTTTGTTTAAAATGCTTTTTTCCGGATGATTTATAAATTTATCCGTAACAAAACCTAGCACTAGTTTGTCTTAACCTATATCAATAGCTAATTTTAGCAAAGTCCGAATAATGAATACCAGAGAAAACGTTAAAGTAGCCTTAGAATCTATAAAAAGTAATAAGTTAAGGACTTTTTTAACGGCTTTGATTATCGCCATTGGG
>JAZQRF010000146.1:0-30086 GCA_045629485.1 Pelobium sp.
GCTACCCTAATTTTAGAGGTGAATGATGATGAAATTGTTGAAAATACCGAGACGGTAGTACTTCAAAATTTAACCCTCGGCTCCACCTATCCAGCTATTACTTTAAATACGGTTTTACCGATAATAAATATTAAGGATAATGATGCTGCGAGTTTAACCCTAACTGGTCCGGTAAGCATCCCGGAAGGAGATCTTGCCACAAACGAATTACTCTATACAGTTACCTTAAATAAAGCCACATCAGGTTCATTCAGGCTTGATTATAACACAGCAAACCATACCGCTACGGTAGCCGATAATGATTATGTAAGTGAAGCAAGATTTTTAGATTTTACAGGCTCAGCCGGAGAAACAAAAACATTTAAAGTATTTGTTATTGGCGATCAAAAAATAGAAGCCAATGAAGTATTCAGGATTATTTTGAGCAATCTTGACAAGACTTTCAATAACGGTCTAACCATCGCTTCGCCGCAAACTGATGTGACCATTGTAAATGACGATGGGGGGAATATCTCCATTAGCGGTACAGGCGGAGCAGAGCCAAATGTTAACGCACAGTTTGTTTTTAGCTTGCCAACTGGTATTACATCCGACAAGGATATCGTAATTGAGTATTCATTAGCAGGAAGTGCCGATCAGGGTTCGGACTATCAGGCAACAACCGGAATGATAACTTTACCAGCAAAAACCAATAGTGTTACCTTGCCAATTTTGGTGCTCAATGATGATAAAGTAGAAGGCCCCGAAACCGTAATTATCAATGCGGCGATACAAAATCCGGTTTATGCAATTACGCTTCAAAACACTACCAGCTCCTTAGAAATTGCAGATGACGATTTCGGTATTATCAGTATCAATAATGTAAGCGTAACTGAAAAAAATAACGGAAACCATACTTTAAATTTTGAGGTAACGCTAGATAAAGAAACTCAAGATCCTTTCAGTATAAATTTTAGTACCGCTGATGGCACAGCTACTGCAGGAGAAGATTACGTTGCAGTTTTAAATGGTACTTTAAATTTTTCAGGAAATTTAGCAGGAGAAGTCCAGCCAATTTCTATAACCTACAGAGGTGATACAAAGGTAGAAGCTGATGAGATCTTTAACGTAATTTTAGGTTCATTGTCTAATAATTTTGGCGGCCGTTTAAAGGTGAGCTCAACCCTGGGAACAGGAACTGCAACCTTAGAAAATGACGATGCGGCGTTAATCAGTATTACCGCTATTGATGGTTCGGAAGATGGTACAAAAGGTGTGTTTCGTTTTGGGTTTGAAGGCGGAGCAAGTGCCGATAAAGCAATCACCTTTGAGTACAACCTTTCGGGGACAGCCTCAACAAACGATTATACCACTACACATCCAACCACCATTACCATCCCTGCGGGAGAGCCTTTCGTAGATCTGGAACTCATTGTTAATAACGACGAAATAGTAGAAGGAACCGAAACTGTGAGGCTGGAAAACTTGCAAATAATTACAGGTTATAGTGGTATCACCTTGCCTGCAACCCTTCCCGATTTAAATATTGAAGATAACGATAAAGCAGAACTCCTTTTAAGCGGTCCTCATAATGGCACCGAAGGCAACAATGGCACCAGCTATATAGATTTTACGCTCAGACTGGATAAGGCAACGGCCAGTCAGTTTACAGTTTCCTATACTACAGCCGATAGAACAGCTACCACTAACAACAGCGATTATGTTGCTCAATCTTCTTCTTTAACTTTCTTAGGAGAGAAAGATGAGACGAAAACCATCAGGATTCTGGTTAATGGTGATCAGTTGATTGAGCCTGATGAAGTGTTTGACCTGATATTAGGAAACCCTTCCAAAACTTTTGAGAGCCGTTTAACCATTCCGGAGCAGACCGCAACTGGCACCATCATCAACGATGACTTTGCCGATATCCTTATCACCAAACAGGATGGTGCAGAAGGCGGCCAGCCGGCGAGTTTCACTTTTACTTTGGCCAATAACAAAACTGTTGATGAGGATATTTACATCATCTATACTTTAGACAATATATCCGCGATAGCCGGAACAGATTTTACAGTTTCTGCACCAAGTCCTTTACTGCTTGAAAAAGGAAGCAACAGCGTTACCCTAACTTTAGCAGTAACTGATGATAACATTATAGAGGGAACTGAGACGGTTAAAATTACTGCCCAAACTCAGAATAACCCAAGGAATAACATCATCATCAGTAACACCACTGAAACGTTAAATATTACGGATAACGACCAGGCGGTTCTCGTAATTACTAATCCACAGGTTCTGGAAGGAAATAGCGGAGAAACGAACCTGGTGTTCACGGTGAGTATCAATAAACCAGCACAGCGACCATTTACGGTAAGTTATAAAACAGAGGATATCAGCGCAACAGCAGGAGAGGATTATATTGCTGTAGCCAATGGTTTAATTACTTTTCCGGCCTTCTCTACTGCTCCGCAAACCTTCAATATAAAAATTAAAGGTGATCAAAAGCTGGAAAATGATGAAACTCTTAAAGTCATATTAACTGCTTTAAGCGAAGATTTTGAAGGCAAACTAAGTTTACCGTCAGCTGCTGCGACAGGGAAAATTATTAACGATGATGCTGCGGTTATTATCATTAGTGGAACAAATGGAAAAGAAGCCGGTGAAACACCCGGAACTTTTAAATTTAGTTTGGCGAATAATGTTAAATCAGATCAGCCAATAAAAATAAATTATACTTTGGGCGGAAACGCTTTAGGTAATGGCATAGATTATACCAATACGCTAAGTGGTTTTATTACCATTCCTGCAAATGCATCTGATGCGACATTAAATATAAATGTTAAGGAGGATGATATCCTGGAGTATGCTGAATCGGTAATTATAAATGCATCGATAGATAATTCCTCAGCTTATTCGGGCCAGATTTCTTTATCCAATAACACTCATACCATTTTTATAGAGGATAATGACAATGCTACGCTAACGCTAAGCGGAGCTGTCCAAATACCAGAAGGCGATGATGGATTTACACCGGTTGTGTATACTGTTGCTCTAAGCAATCCGGTTACGGCAGGCTTTAAAGTGAATTACAATGTAGAAGAGATGAGTGCACTCATCAGCGATGAAGATTTCCAGTTTACTCCTGGCGATTTCCAGTTTACGGGTCTTAATGCAAGCAGTCAAACTTTTACCATTTACGTAAAAGGCGATAAAAAGATAGAAGCAACCGAAACTTTCCGAATTACCCTTACTCCTGATGAGACTTTTGGTAATCGTTTAACTGTACAAGACGCTCCAATGGTTGTAGAAATAACCAACGACGATTTAGGGGAAATCATAATTACTAAAGAAGATGGGGAAGAAATTCCGGATAATTCTAAGCCGGCAAAATTCATTTTCAGTTTACCCGATGGAATATCTGCTGATCAGGATATTACACTGCCTTACTCTTTGTCGGTTAATTCTGCAAGAGGAGAGGATGTGGATTATAGTGGGAATTTAACAGGAAACATCACGATTTATAAAAATGATAACCAGGCAGTTTTAATATTACCAGTAATTGATGATAATATTGTAGAAGAGACAGAAACAGTAACCCTAAAGCTTGGAAATGTTTCGCTACCTTATGGAATAACCATTCCGGAAACCAGCAAAACATTAAATATTTTTGATAATGATGAAGCTCAAATCAGCATCAGTAATGCAACGGTTGTAGAAGGAAATAGCGGCTCTACTTACCTGGATTTTACGGTTAGTTTGAATAAGGCCGTTCAGGAATCTTTTACCATAAATTACCATACCGAAGATGGTACGGCTATAGCCGGAGAAGATTATCAGGCAATAAGCAATGCCAATGGCTCACTTACATTTAATGCGTTAGATGTTGTATCAAAAATCATCAGGGTAAATGTAAATCCCGATTTTAAAATAGAAGCAAATGAAACCCTGCAATTGGTGTTACAAACTTTGTCGAATAATTTTGGCGGTAAACTTCATCTTCCTCAGGCTCCAGGAATAGGTACCATTGAAAACGACGATTCGGCGGTAATTACTATCAGTGGAAACAATGGAAAAGAAGCTGGTGTTGTTCCTGGAACATTCAAATTCAGCTTACCGGCAAATGTTACCTCAGATCAGCCTATAAAAATCAGTTATACTTTAAGCGGGCAAGCTTTGGCAAATGATGTAGATTATACCAATGCGCAAAGTGGAGAAATCATCATCCCTGCAAATGCTCCTAATGCAACGCTAAATATTCATGTTAAAGATGATAGTATCGTAGAGTTTAGCGAGTCTGTGGTCATTAATGTTTCTATCGCTACTGAAAGTGTTTATTATCCTGCAAATATTTCCCTTGGCAACACCACCTACAGCATTGATATTGAGGATAACGATACAGCAGTATTGAGCATCAACGGACCACAAAGTATTGTTGAAGGAGATTTCGGCACTAAAACGCTTACGTTTAATGCATCTTTAAGTCATCCTGTCGCGTCATCATTCATCGTTAAATATCGTTCTGCCGATGGGACTGCAACATTAGCCGATAATGACTACCAGGCTGTAGAAGGGACATTGTCTTTTGCAGGACAAACTGCTAACGAAACCTATCCTATTCAAATAACTGTTAACGGTGATACCAAAATAGAAGGAAGCGAATATTTCGAACTGTTACTTGATCCTTTAACTCAAAATTATGGCGGGAGATTAAGCATTGCCGGGTCACCAGCAAGAGCAATTATTCTGGATGATGATAATGCAAGCATCAATAAAGTAATTACCATTACTAAACAAGATGGGGAAGAAGGGGTGAGAGATGCAAGCTTTACTTTTAGCTTACCAGCTGGTGTAACTTTAGATACGGATACAGAGATTTTCTTTAGTCTTTCCGGAAGCGCAGTTAAGGATACCGATTACGAAGTGATGGGTTCTTCGAGCAGTATCATTATCCCCGCAGGGCAAAACAGTAAAATTTTAAATTTAAAAGTGTTTGATGACCTGGTTATAGAAGGGACAGAAGAGGTAAAAATAACAACAGCCAATATTAATAACAGCCGTTATCAGGATATTACCATTTCTAATCCAACCCTGGCATTGCATATTGAAGACAACGACAATGGAAGTGTCACAATCGAAGCGGCAAGTGTTACCGAAGGAAATGCCAATACTAAAGAAATGGTGTTTAACATCATGCTGAGTAATGAGACATCCAGAGAATTTCGGTTAGACTATTTCACCGAGAATGGTACAGCCACCGTAGCAGATAACGATTATATAGGTATTAGTGATGGCGTATTAATTTTGGGACCGCAGGCAGCAACTAAACAGATTAAAGTCCTCATCAAAGGAGATATCAACATAGAAAAAGACGAAATTTTTAATCTTGTTTTTAAGCCTTTGGCAGATGACTTTAGCGGCCGTTTAACAATTGTTAATCAAACTGTGGCAGGGAAAATAATCAACGATGATTCTTCGATCATCACCATTACCAAAACAGATGGGGAAGAAGGTGTAGGGCCGGTAAGGTTTAAATTCAGTTTCCCGGAAAATGTACTTTCTGATGAGCTCACAAAAATAGAGTATAGCCTTTCTGGAAGTGCAATTGCAAATTTAGATTATAGTGGAAGCGCTACTGGAACGATTGAAATTTTGCCTTATCAAAACAGTGCAGAACTGGTATTGCCTGTGGTTGATGATAATTTAATCGAAGGTACCGAAACCATAGTGATTACCGCAATTGCGAATAGTGTGTACGGGAATGCAATTACTATAAACCCTGCAATTCCAATAGCAAACATCAAGGATAATGATACTGCGAAATTGAGAATTAACGGGCCAGTTACCGTTACAGAAGGTAATATCGGTACTACTCCGGTTGATTTTACTGTAACACTAGAAGGGAATATTGGCGAAAGCTTTGAGGTGAAATTCTCTACACAAGATGGAAGCGCAACTGTGGTGGATAATGATTACATCCCGAAAACCGATCAAATTCTCAGTTTCTCTGGTAATCCTGGCGAGAGTAAAACCATCACCATTTTGGCAAACGGAGACAGAAATATTGAGGCTATTGAGAATTTCTTTGTGAACCTTCACGACTTGTCTAAGAATTTTAACGGTTTGCTAACAATAGAAGGTTCTCCGGCGGAGGGCATTATTTTAGACGATGACAACAACCCTGCTAATAAATCTATTACCGTTACCAAAACAAACGGCTCGGAAGTAGATCTCAGTCCGGTGACTTTTACCTTTAGTTTCCCGTCAGGGGTAGTAAACGATGCCATTACCACTATTCCTTACTCTCTATCTGGTACAGCTGCTGGTAATGGGGTCGATTACGACGGTATAATTTCCGGAAATATAGCTATCCCGGCAGGAAAAAATAGTGTAACACTAACTCTTCCGGTAAAAACTGATGCTATTACTGAAGGTGTCGAAATAGTGAAACTTACCACGGGAGAAGTAATCAACGGAAGTTATAACGGCATCAGGGTAGTGAATACTATTATAGAAGCAGAAATTGAAGATGCGAATACCACTTCCATCAGCATCGATGATGTAGAAACTGTGGAAGGCAATACAGGTACAACTACAGTTACTTTCAAGTTGAAATTAAACGGAGCAACCGCCAAACCTTTTACAGTAGATTACCAAACAGCAAATGGCACCGCAACTGTCGCTGATTTTGATTATGCAGCAAGAAGCGGAAAAATAAGTTTCAATGGTGTAGCTAACGAAGAACGTGAAATAGCGATCACCATTAATGGGGATAAAAAACTGGAAGCCGATGAAACTTTTAAATTGCTGCTTAGCAATATTCAAAGTAATTTTGATGGCGGTTTAGTACTCGATAGAACAGAAGCAATAGCTACCGTTAAGAATGATGATAATTTAATTATTACCGTTACCGGAACCAATGGCGCAGAAGCCGGTAGGGTGCCAGGAAGATTCATTTTTAGCTTACCATTAGGCTATACTTCAGATATTCCAACATTAATCAATTACACTTTGGGCGGGCAGGCAACTGCTGGCGGAACAGATTATGCAGGTAGCGTAAATGGCGTAATCGCCATTCCTGCAGGAGAAGAAAGAGCGATCTTATCTCTTCCGGTTATTGATGATGAAATTATAGAAAAAGATGAGGACATCAATATCATCATCAATTCTATTAATACTAATTATCCAAGTAACATTAGCTATCATCCAATAATGCCTACCATCAAAATTATTGATAATGATGCAACAGTTTTGAGGTTAAGCAACCCTTTACAGCTAAAAGAAGGAAACAGCGGAACAACACCATTTGAGTATACACTTACACTGGAAAAAGCTACAGGAACTGGTTTTACGGTGAAATATGATACAGAAGATGGTACCGCAACACTGGCAGACAATGATTATAATAGAGCAGAAGGGACATTAAGCTTCTCAGGGATTGCCGGAGAAAGCCATACAGTAACAGTTTTTGTAAATGGCGACTTAAAAATTGAAGGCAATGAGCTATTTAAATTTAAGATTTTTGATCTTGATAGTACATTCAATAATCGCTTAACTATTCCGGTAGCTGCAGTAAACGGAATTATAGAGAATGACGACAATTCGTTGCTTACCATTACAAAAGTAGATGGAATAGAGGGAACCCAAAATGGTAAATTCGATTTAACACTTGATCCTGGCGTAACTTCAGATAAAGACATAACTGTAAGTTACAGGTTGGGCGGAACTGCCACTACCAGCGATTATACGGCAAATCCATCTGCCACCACAGTAACCATTCCGGCAGGCCAAAGCAGTGCAAGCATCAGTATTGATGTGTTTGATGACGATTTCCTGGAAGAGACAGAGAGCGTGGTCTTAAATGTGCTCAATATCATCAATCCATATCATAATGTAACTGTGAATCTTCCGGTTCCAATTTTAAATATTTATGATAATGACATCACCAAACTAACGATTACCAGTCCGGTAGCAATAGAAGAAGGACATTCAGGAGTGAAAGCTGTTACTTTTACACTTAAGTTAGAAAATAATACGGATAAAGGATTTACTGTGCAGTATGCCACTTTAGATGGCTCAGCTACCGAAGCAGATAACGATTATCAAAAGAAAACAGGGTCTCTTAGCTTTGCCGGGTTTGGTGGAGAAACAAAAACAGTAACCGTTCTCTTAAATGGTGATATCAAGTCTGAAAACCACGAGTTTTTCGGTTTAAGTGTATTTAACCCTTTACCTGATTTTGATGGCAAATTGCTATTAGACACCAACGGGAGAGCAGTTATTTTAAATGATGATATAGCTCCGGTTGCAGGAGATGACTTTATCACTATCATAGAAGATACTCCAGAAACATTCTCAGTTATTGTTAATGATTCTCATGCAGAAGGTATAAATCCGGAAACTATTACCATCACGGTGGTGCCTGCCAATGGTCTATTGGTGCCTCATGCAGATGGGACGGTAACCTATTCTCCAAAACTTAATTTCTTTGGAAACGATAGCTTTACCTATACTGTTAGGGATATTTTCGGAAGGTATTCGAATGAAGCAAGAGTAAATATCACAGTTGTTCCTGTCAATGATGCGCCAGTTGCAAATGATGATGTTTATTACGTACAACGTGATAGCAGTATCCGCGAAAGCGTTTCTCTAAATGATGAAGATCCGGATGGAGATATATTGGTCTTTAGAAGATACACAAACACCGAACACGGAAACATTACTTTCTTTGATAGTAACGATGGTTCATTTATTTATGTTCCTCAAGAAGGATTTAAAGGAATTGATAAGTTTAGTTATTATGTTCAGGATCCGGAAGGGCTTAGAGATACTGCTGAAGTGGTACTTTACATCCAACCAAAAATAAGGATTGATCTTACACCAAACTCTGGAATTTTAATAGAAGGAGATTCTATTACTATTACTGCTAAACTTAGCGAGTTTATTTATCAGGATGTGAACGTAATGCTCAATTTTGGAGGAACGGCGCTTGAGAATAAAGATTATGCTTTAAGCGGCAATTATGATGTAATTACCATTCCCGCAAGAGATACGATTACCACACACAAATTTAGTATCCATACCCTCAAAGATTACCTGAAAGAGGGAGATGAAATTGCGGAGGTAAGAATGACAAATGTAGATCCGGCGGCTTTTGTAGAGATAGGTAGTGGTGCCGATATCATTATTAAAGATTTTTATCCTGGTGACAAACCACTGGATCCTGATGAAAATGGTGATATCAATCCCGACCCTTACATGTCTCCTAACGGCGATAATTTAGGGAATGAGAAGTTTGTAATCTACAACATAGAGAGATACCCGGATAATGAAGTGATAATTTATAATCGCTGGGGAAATGAAGTGTATTCGACCAAAGGATATGATAATAAAGACAATGCTTTTACCGGAGTATCGAATAAGGGAATGTTAGCCAGCAGTTCTCCGCTGGTTGACGGGGTTTATTATTTTATTATTAAAACCAAAGATGCAGATGGAAAACCAAAAAGGAATAAAGGATATGTAATCATAAGAAGGTAATAGAAATTAATAAGTTCTGGATATTCTCTGTACTATCATTTTAAGAATAGAAAAACTTGTGAATCTACTACCCTTAAATGTAACATTTACAATAAAAATTATTTGAAGTAACACTTGTGCTTTTTTTGCGTAAAAAAGCTAGAGGAAATTAGCGCACATCTATTTGGGGTCAATTCTATGCGTGTACCCTGGCTGATTATCTGGTTTACAACATGAAAAAGATTTTTATTGCCTGTATACTTTTATGTTATGCGTTGTTGAGTTCAGCTCAGCAGCAAGCTATGTATACGCAATATATGTTTAATACACTCGCGATTAATCCGGCATATCCCGGACTGGATGAATCTTTTGTGGTTACTGCTCTTTCAAGACATCAGTGGGTGGGCTTCAAAGGCGCTCCAAATACACAAACTATTTCTTTTCATACGCCAATTAAAGAGTCAGAAACCTTTATTGGTGGTTTGTTAATAAACGATCAGGTTGGAGAAGTGATTAAAGAAACCGGCGGTTACCTTTCTCTTGCACAAAGAGTACAGATAGGAAGTGAATCTTATTTATGTGTTGGTTTTAACGGAGGAATGAGCAGTTTCAGGGCAAATTTTTCTGATAACTATACTTATAGTCCTGAATCTGTGAATGACCCAAACTTCCAGAATGTTAGTAATATGAGAGGTAATTTCGGAGTAGGCGTGATGCTCTTCTCTGATAAATATTATGTAGGTGTATCCTCTCCTCATTTTTATAACCGAGACATAGCAGATTTGGGGAAAGAAAGCGTTGCAGGGCGATATGCTCCGCATTACCTGCTTCAGGCAGGATATTTAATTGATCTCAACGAAAGTCTGAAATTAAAACCGAACATGCTTGTAAAATATGTGAATGGATCGCCTGTTCAGTTTGATATCAATACTAATTTATTGATCAACGAAATGTTGTGGATTGGAGCTTCTTACCGAACAAGGGATTCATTCGATGCCATGGCATCATTATTTATTACACCAGATTTCCAGGTAGGTTATTCTTATGATTTTACAAATACACAATTAGCAAGTGTGCAAAAAGGATCTCATGAAATTATGCTAAAGTTTAGGATGCCGGTTAGAGGACGAGACCACACGGCCTGTTATTTTTAATAAAGAATATCAATTTGTAAAAAGCTCAGGAACATCTTTCTGAAATTGTAAAGCGATTTCCTGATGTGCCATGACTGTAGGATGCACACCATCAGCCATACCATAGTTAGGTTTCCACACGGCAGAAGATTTATTTACAGAAACCAAATCATTTAAATCAACAAACTTGCAGCCTAAAGAGTTTCTAATAAGATTATTGGCGGTTGATATCACAGGTTCGTAACCCAGGCGTGGTGATCCGGTAACCAATATGGGAACAGCCTTTTTATTGTTAATAGTTTTAATCAAATCAAGCATATTTTTATGCCATTCTGCAGAAGAATTTTCATTGGCAATACAGTCTATAACTACATATTTTGGCGAAAAAGGTTCAAAATCCATTTTTAGCCTGCTGATCAGATTGCTGGTTTTGGCCCCTCCCATGCCTGCAATTACAGCATTTCCATTTAACAAGGTCTTAATAATCGAGGCATAGCGGGCATCAAATCCTTCAGGAGTACCGGCCAGCGAATTCCCTTCTATAAAAGAGTGCCCAAGAAACAAAACCTTTGGACACAGGTGATCGAGGCTCCTGTAAACAAACTGTTGTACTTTTATGATATTTGTCTTCTCACATCTAATAAAACCATATCCCCACTGGCAACCATTAGATTGATTTTTCGATTTCCCGTGGCAGCTTATTACCGCACCGGTTTGCAAATTTTCTACCTTCAAAAGGTTAAGGTTTGCATCTTTAGTGATAGTGAAACGGAGATTGAATTTTCTCCAGTAATTCTCGTTTACATCACCAAAAAATGTCTTTAGTGGTATATGAGCAGTAGTAGTGAGTTCGCTATTATCTATTGAAGAAGAAGAAGAGGTGCCGCTGGTTAATTTGTATAGCTCAAGAGAAACTTCATCGTTTATTACTTTAAATCCAAAAACAGTACCTGCAATGCTCATTAAAGATTTGCCTGTAAAAATAGTAACGTCCTCCATTATCG
This sequence comes from Pelobium sp., assembly GCA_045629485.1. GTDB lineage: Bacteria > Bacteroidota > Bacteroidia > Sphingobacteriales > Sphingobacteriaceae > Pseudopedobacter. The sequence continues at coordinate 11,633 of JAZQRF010000146.1, forward strand.
CTGTAAAAGGGATAGCTTTTTCTTTTATTTCTGCTAAGCTGATTTCTTTCTGGGTATGGAGATTTTTATAGCTTACTGAAGGATTAAATACTATATCAATAATAACTTCTGATCTGTCTAATGTAGAGGGATATTTCATCCTAAATATATCCGATGCAGCTAATAGCACACCTTCGGGAGTTATAGTTTCTCCTCCCCCGGCTTGTAGCTCATCAGGCAAAACTGATAAAGAGCTAAGATTTTTTAAGTCGCTTTTGAATATAGTATGGTCAAAATCCTTTTCTGGAAAAGCCAAAATAGTCTCTTCAATGCCTTTGCCAGGCTCCACATGACCTTCACCTTCTATACGATCTTTTTTACAACTAACAATTAGGAAAAATACTGCCAATAATAAAAAGTTTTTGGCAAACTTTAGGTCTAAATCCATTTATTATATAATGAGAAAATCACATATAAAAATATAGATTTATTTTATATTAAAGATAATCGATTAATTATGGAATTAAGTAGAAGTGATTTTATCGCTTATTTAATTCTTCGGCAATACTGTAAATAGTGTTACTATCTAGCGGCCTTCCGAATGTTTGAATCCATTCATCACCCCTTTTTTGCATGTTTACCTGATGAATTCCATCTGGCATGGTGATTTGGTATTCATCATTTGCTGGAGACCAAGTAACTGAAGCTGTTTTACCAGCCGGGTCCCCCATGATATTAATTGTTATTTCAAAAGAATTTTCCATAATTGTTGTTTAACCAAACAGGGCAATTTTAGTGCCTTGTTTGGTTAAACAATTAAAAAGCGCTCATATCTTCATCACCACCAGAAGGTTCGGGTCTTTTTTGGTTTTTCTTTTGCTGGCTGATATCAGACCTGCCGAATCTATAGCTAAAGCTTAAATTATACATCTGACCTTGTCTTCTTCTCTCAAATTCCTGGATAAATTGACCATTATCGGTTATCATACCAAATCTCCTACTGTTTAAGATATCCTGCATGTTAAATCCTATAGTTGCCTTTTTATCCAGTAAAAAATAACGAAGACCAGCATCAAGGCCTAACATATCTTTGGTTCTTCCCTGCGACATGGTCCTTGGAGCCATATAAAACATATTTGCCTGGGCAGATAAATTTTTGGTGATGGAAAGGCTGGAGGTCAAGTTTCCGTTCCAGTTAAACCCGTCGTTATCATTTATTCCCAGGCTCTCATCTCCTTTGAAATAAGTTTGAAAAAAGTTTAAATTCCCGGTTACGTTCCATGCTTTTGTAATATCTGCCCGGCTAATGAGTTCTAATCCGGCGGATCTGTTTCTGGCAATATTATAAAATCTGGATATGGTTCCACCATTTTGATCCGGATTTTGTTCTCTGATACTTTGAACTACATCATTAACCTGTCTAAAATATACAGAAGAAGTGAATGTTACTGCTCTCCAGAATTTTGCGTAGCTCAATTCAAATGAATGGATGTCCTCAGGTTTTAGGTTAGGATTTCCTATACGTATATTATATCTGTCTGCAACATCTGGGAAAGGATTAATTTGCCATCCCCGAGGTCTGTTTACCCTTCTAGAATAGCTCAATTGTAATTGATTTTGGTTGCTGAATTTCTGAGTAAGGAATATACTTGGGTATATTCTGAAATAATCTAGTTTTCCGGGAGTAACTCTTGCCTCCCCGTTAATGTCTCTGCCAGAAAACGTAGTGTTTAAATAGGCTTGTTCGGCTCTTAATCCAACCTGTGCGCCAAAATTATCTGTAAACTGTTTCTGGTAATTGGTATATGCCGCATGTACTATGTCTTCCATTTCAAAAAGACTGGTTAGACCATAATCTCTATCGTAATCTAATGAATTGAAAAGAAGGGTATCAGAGATCTGGTTCTCATCATTATATCTTAGGGTTGTTCTATAGCCGGCTTCTATCTTGCTGGTCTTATTTAAGGGTTTGATATAATCCAGCTGCAAATTAATGTTATTGCCTTTCTGGGAAACATCATTAATTCTGTCTATTCCTATACGATTAGAGGTATTACCCTGATTATCGAAAAAACGCTGAACGATGTTGCCATATTCGTCTTCTTCCCGATTTCCGTAGGCTATATTGGCGCTGAGCTCTTCGCCTTCATTTTTAAATTTATGATAGAAATCAAGGTTTAAATCGTAGCCATAGCTTTTTTCTATTTCTGTATTAAAGCCAGGCCCCCGGTCGGTTAAATTTCTATTAGCATCAAAGAATAATTGGTTTAAATCTTCTCTGGAATCTTCATCTCCGGTATTTAAATTTCCGGATAATGCTAAGCTGGTTTGATCAGTAAAATAATATTCGGCACCTAATTTTAGTGTATGGTTAATGTCTTTACGAAGAGAATTCTGATTGGCATCGGTAAAATCAACCCCATTGTTACTGTTTAAGAACGAGGTGTTGTTTAAACCAAATCCCTTTCTGTCTCCTCTTCTAAAACTGTAGTTACCAGAAAGATTCCATTTTTCATTTCTGTGGTTTAGCCCTCCATTAAAATTATAGCTGTTTAAGCGGCCTGCAGAAACAGCCACGTTTCCGTTGGTGCCATAACGCTGGTTTTTCTTAAGAACGATATTAATAATTCCCGATTGCCCTTCAGGGTCGTATTTAGAAGAAGGATTGGTAATTAATTCTACTTTTTCAATGGCATTAGCAGGTAAAGATTGCAGTATAGAATTCACATCTCCGCCACCAAAAGTAGAAGGTTTGCCGTCTATTAAAATTCTTACGCTGCTGGTTCCACGGAGGCTTACATTTCCATCGAGGTCTACCTGTACAGAAGGGACGGTGGCTAAAAGATCCGAAGCGGTTCCGCCTTGTGTTGCTAAACTTTCATCAGCATTAAAAACTTTGCGGTCTATACCTAATTGGATAACGTCTTTCTTAGCACTAACAACTACTTCTTTTAAAACAGCAGCACCCCCTTTTTTGAGTTGCAATGTTCCTAAGTTTAGTTCTTTCTGTTGATTGTTTAGCGTAATTGTTCTGGTTAAAGGAGTGTACCCTACAAAACTTATTACTATTTTATAACTACCTGAAGCTATATTGTTAAAGGTGAAATTTCCGTTGAGGTCGGTTTGAGCAGCTTTAATTTGTTTATTCGTAACCGCATTTTGTAAACTTACTGTTGCAAAATCTAAAGCAACATTCGTTTTTTCATCTATTACCTTTCCTTTTATTTTTAAAGTTGCAGAATTTTGACTTTGTGTAGAGCTCAAACCGGGTTGCATGTTGTTACTTTGCGCAAATGACCGGCTAATAATAAAGAAAGCGGCTAATAATAGGAGAGATGTTGGTCTGCGGATATTCATTAAGCTGAGTTGTAAATTAATAAGCTAAGACTCTAAAATAGGTTTAGGGTTTAATGGCATTCGGAAAGTAACTAGTTTATTACAAATGGAAGAATACAGATATAATACGCAGAAGCTTGGAACACTTAATTATAAGGATTATAGAAGAGTGATTGATGAATTATTAGCTCAAAATAAAACATCGGGAGAGGATCATTCTCCGTTTATGGTAAGCTACACCCGTAAGAATGTAGAGCGTATGCAGGCGCTGGAAGAAAATGTAGAAATATTCAATACATTAAAAGACCAAGTGCATCAGTTGAAATCTAACTACATTTTTTTGGTCCTTACCGAAGCCTGGTGCGGCGATGCTGCCCAGATTATACCTGTTTTAGATAAAATTGCTGATGCTTCGGAAGGTAAAATCGAGCTTCAATTAATTTGGCGAGACGAGAATCCTGAAATTATGCAAAAGCATTTAACGCAAGGGGGCAAATCTATACCAAAACTTATTCTCATTGATAAAGAGAATTTACAGGCGATAAGTGATTGGGGTCCACGCCCAGAGGTATTACAGGAATTAGCTAATGAATGGAAAAACGAAGCAGACTATACTTTAAAAAGTTGGGCAGAAAAACTGCATATTTGGTATGCAGAGAATAAAACCTCAGAAATTCAAGAAGAAATAAGCGAACTTTTGAGAGGATTGTAATGGAGAAGATAAGGCTGGTATACCAGCTTTATTTTTTAATCAACAGAAACTGTTAAACCTTCCTGTTTTAAAATTTTGCGGTAAACTTCCATCTCAGTCCATGATCCCTCTAGAATGGCGCATTTTCCTTCATTATGGACTGTCCATGCTACTTGTTCTGCCTGTTTCTCTGTATAATCAAGGTATTTAACCAAACAATAAATCACATGTTCAAATGTATTGGTATCATCATTCCAAAGAATAAGCCGATGTACAGTTTTTAAAGATCTAAGTATCTCGTCTAATGTAAATGTTTCTTCTTTAGTTTCTGTTTCGGCCATTTTAATTGTCATGCTGCAAATTTAAGTATTAGGTTCATAAACAGGCAATAAAATTGTATAAAAGCATTGGTAAATTTAATTTTAATATAACTTTACGCTATAAACCTAATAATCAAAAAATGTATAGAATTATATTAGTATATCTTTTTCTTTTTAAAGTTGGACTTGCTCATGCTCAAAAGGAAATAAATCCGGAAGAGGTGCTAGTAACTCATGAAAAAGGAAAAACAGAAGTTTACTTTAATGATCAGTCAGTTTTATGTGTAAACGTAAATCCAAAAGATTTAAAAAAGTATATCAGACAAAGGTATATACAATACGATAATTTAGGAGCAAAAGGAGATGGACAGACTGATGATATCGACATCATAGCTGCTACTCATGCCTTTGCTAACGCACAAAACTTAAAGGTGAAAGCAAATGATAAAGCTAACTATTATATATCTGGCAAGCCACGTACAGCCGTGATTATGACAGATACTGATTTTGGAACAGCTTCTTTCGTGATTGATGATAAGAAAGTGAAAAACACTAATCTTTCTGTATTTAAAATAAGTTCTAAACTACAAACTGTTAAGCTTAAAAATGTAGAAAGACTACAAAAGGATCAAACGAAAATAAATTTTTCAGTTAATAAACCCTGTTTAATTACGGTGACTAATTCTAATGTAAAGCAATATATACGAAAAGGATTAAATCAAAATAACGGATCGCCTCAAACGGATATATTTTTAGTAGATGAAAATGGAAACGTAGATCCTAACACGCCAATTTTATGGAATTTTGATACAATTACAGAAATAACTGCCTTGCAATTAGATGATGAACAGTTGGTCGTTAAAGGAGGGAATTTCACTACAATTGCAAATAATGACGATAGTGATGGCTCATATTTCTCTAGAAATATTGCTGTTAGAAGGTCTAACGTTTTAATTGAAGGGATTAAGCATTTTATTAAAGGAGAGGGAACCCAAGGAGCACCGTATGGTGGTTTTATTAATGTTGGAAGTTGCGCAAATGTAGTGGTAAAAGATGCTGTACTAACCGGGCATAAAGTTTTTACAACTATTAAATTTGGTAAGCCAGTTCCTAAAGGAACATATGATATTTTAGCCACTAAAGCACTCAATATTTCATTTATAAACTGTAGCCAAACCAATGATATTAATGATAAGAAATTTTGGGGCATTATGGCTTCTAATTTTTGCAAAAATATAGTTTATGAGAATTGTAATTTATCAAGATTTGATGCTCATCAAGGAGTTGCAAATGCCATCATTCGTAATTCCACTTTAGGCCATGCAGGTATAAATGCTATAGGAAGTGGAAAATTAATAGTAGAAAATACCACTATTCATGGCAGAAGCTTAATTAATTTACGTTCTGATTATGGTAGTACGTGGAATGGGGAATTAATAATCAAAAATTGTGTTTTCAAACCAGAAAGTGGAGACTTTGGTAACTATCCTTTAATTAATGGTAATAATTCTGGAGATCATGATTTCGGCTATGTTTGTTTTATGCCAACTAAAATTATCATAGAAAATCTTAAAATAGAAGATTTAAGTTTTTCGGGAAGTAAGGCAGAATTTTTAGTCTTTGCCAATTTTAATCCTAGAATGGTTGATGATACTTTCAAAGAAAAGTTTCCATACGTTAAAACTGAGGAGATTATTTTAAAAAATGTGAAAATAGCCACCGGTAAAGAATTGAAGTTAAGCAATAATACATTTATGTTCAAGGATGTAAAAGTTACGCATTATAATTAATCGTAATTATAATATGTAAAATATACTTTGCATTAAGCTTATTATCATAATGTTGTTTTTATAAGGAAATGGAGTTTAAAGGTTGTAAGCTTATATTTTTTGGGGCTAATCAAAAATTAAAACTATTTTTGAAGCATGAATATCCTTATCCTTGGTTCTGGCGGCAGAGAAAGTACTTTCGCCTGGAGAATTTCCCAAAGTCCGTTATGTGATCAGCTATTTATTGCTCCCGGCAATGCCGGAACTCAGCAATACGGAAAAAATTTAGACATGAAAGCTACAGATTTCGAAGGCATAAAAAACTTTGTTATCAATAACCATGTAGAATTGGTGGTAGTAGGCCCAGAAGAACCATTGGTGAAAGGTATTCACGATTTTTTTCTTGCCGATGAACAAATAAAACATATTCCGGTAATAGGACCTAAAAAAGATGGTGCTCAATTAGAAGGAAGTAAAGATTTTTCTAAGAAGTTTATGGAAAAATATCAAATTCCCACAGCTGCATCTCATACATTCACCATAGATACATTGGCGGAGGGTTTAACTTACCTCAAGCATCATCCGCTGCCGGTTGTACTAAAAGCCGATGGCCTGGCTGCCGGAAAAGGAGTATTAATTTGCACCACAACCGAAGAGGCACAGCAAGAATTAAAGTTAATGCTTGCAGATGCAAAATTTGGAGAGGCCAGCTCCAAAGTAGTTATAGAAGAATTTTTAACAGGTATTGAACTTTCTGTATTTGTATTGAGTGACGGAAAAGACTACCTCATCTTACCGGAAGCTAAAGATTATAAAAGAATAGGCGAAGGCGATACGGGTTTAAATACAGGCGGAATGGGGTCTGTTTCCCCAGTACCTTTTGCCGATGAAGTATTTCTCAAAAAGGTAGAGGAACGCATAGTTATACCAACCGTAAACGGATTAAAGGCAGAAGGAATAGATTACCGTGGATTTATTTTTGTAGGGTTGATTAGCGTGAACGGCGAACCCTTTGTAATAGAGTATAATTGCAGAATGGGAGATCCGGAAACAGAGAGCGTGTTTTTAAGGATAGAGAGTGATGTGGTAGAAATGTTTAATGCTGTAGCAAAGCAAGAAATTTCCTCTTATAAATTGAAAGTTTCTGAGAAAACAGCGGCTACAATTGTATTGGTTGCGGCAGGTTACCCGGGAGAATATCAAAAAGGAAAGGCAATCACCGGGCTGGAAAATATAGAAAACTCAGTTGTTTTCCACGCAGGTACAGAATTGGAAGATGGAATTGTAAAAACTAATGGTGGCCGGGTTTTAACGGTAAGTACACTTCAGAACAATATTTTTGAAGCATTACAGCAAGCTACTGCTGATGCCGGAAGAATTTATTATGACGGGGCGACTTTTAGAAAAGATATAGGTTTTGATTTGATATAGCCTTAATTGAGAAAGTAATTCCTCTTATATACCCGAATTTCTACATTCTAATTTTTAGATGTAATTTTGCAGAAACCTCTATAATTATTTATAGAGGTTTTTTTATATGCTGGATTATTAATATCAAATAAAATATTCAAATAGCTGTAAATGGCATAATCTTCCCTAAGTAAGAAATACAATGATCAGGCCTTTATCTAATTTTATATTCATTCTAGCTTTATTAATATTAAGTTCCTGTGCGAGCCGAGATTATGAATGGGTGAAAATTAATCCAGATAAAATCAGTAGAATAAAAACTGTAAGACCTAAAAAGGAAGAGACTAAGCAGGTGAATGTTGTTGTACATTTAATGCCTAAAGCAGAGGGCGTAATTTATGTAGAAAACTCAGACGATTTTTTTGAACCCTCAGGATTTAATGAAAGAAAACCTTTAAAATCCTCTATCACAGTAGATAGAGGAAACAATATAAACAGACCAAAGAATATTTCTAAGCCTCTTCATTCTACGGCCCAGGATAAACAGATTACAGAGAATGAAGCCTTTATGAGGAAGTTAAATAACGCACTAATTATTCCGAAAAGAAAGTTGCCTAAGGATCAAAAGATTGTTTCGCTACCAAGAGAATTAAGTAAAAGTGAGGTTAATAGTTTAGAAAGCCATCCGCCTATTGTTAAAAAAAAGGATAAGGAAGGAGATTCTAAACGGAACAACTACTTATGGGTTGGACTGGTTTTACTCATTGGTGGATTAATAGTAGGCTTAATTTTCGGAGGGATAGCGTATTTAATTTCAATTGTTGGAATTGTATTATTATCAATTGGATATTTTATAAGAGCTTAATTTCCAATAAGCAGGCTTGCCGGCTTTATAATTTTCCTAAGATCTCCTGTAGCTTCATCTCTAAAGCTGCTCCTCTTAAGTTTTTAGCTATTATTTTTCCATTCGGATCTAAAAGGTAGTTTTTCGGAATAGCATCAATGCCATAAAGTTCTGCTATTTGTTTAGTGGTATCTAAAAGTTGAGTCCAAACTAAACCATCTGCTTTTACCGCTTTTTTCCAGGCATCTGCGTTGCTGTCTATCGACACACCCAGGACTGTGAAATTTTTGGTTTTATATTTCTCATAAGCACTCACCAAATTTGGATTTTCCTGGCGGCAAGGCCCACACCACGATGCCCAAAAATCCAGTAATACATACTGGCCTTTATAGGAAGATAATTTTATTGCAATTCCTTCCGGAGTTTTTTCTTCGAAATCTGTTGCTAAAACTCCAAGTCCGGTAACTTTGGCTTTTTCTAGTCTCGCTTTAAGATTTAATGCCAGGGAAGCAGCTTTAAGTTCAGGAGATAAATTATCATAAAGAGCTTGGATTTGAGGCACATCCATATCATCATTTACAAGATCTGCATTTAAAGAATACAAGCTGATGTAAGATTTTGGATGTTTTTTAACAAAATCAATAATTGCTGCCTGTCTTTCTTTTAGCAAGTTTATATACCGCTCCTGAAAGCTAAGCATAGTTTCCTCTTTTGCTCTTTTCTCTTCAGGTAAGGCCGCAAATTCTACATTTAAATCTTTTAATTTTCTCTCAGTGTTATTGGTGGCTTTCACGAGCTCTTCGTTATCCTTTAGAATTTCCAGCCCCGTGATTTTAGCTTTTGAAATAGAGTCTGTAGTTTTTAAAACAGCTTTCCCGGGCTCAATAAAAAAGCGGTAAACATCCTTAGGTCCCTGTTCTTTTAAAGTTGAGCCCGAATGATCTAATAATAAAATGGCTATGCTTGGTTGTGCAAGTGGAATATCAAATTCAAATTTACCATCTTTTACAATTGCTGAATCCAGTTTTTCCTGGTTGCCAACTACATGTACAAGGTAGATCGTTTTATTATCCTTTAGAGGAGATAATTCTCCTTTTAAATTAAATTTATCCTGAGCGTAAATAAACAGGGGAAGTTGCATTATTAATGCAAGCAATAGTTTTTTCATCTGGTTGTTCAGTTCGTTTAAGTATTAGTTGAGCTTTTGATAGGTCCTCCACCAAAGGTCGGGCATTTCTCCACTAACGGCTAATTGGTAATCTTCGTATAAACAAGGCACAAAATGAGACCTTTCATTTTTAGAGCCTCCGGAAGGATAGGGAACCTGCATCCACCATCTGTCGGTTTTTTTACTTTTTACAAAAACCAGTTCGTGTCCGTTATCTTCCAAGCTTGTTTTGTAAAGGATATATTCCGATTTGGGGTTCATGGGAATGTCTTTCTTACGATTATAAAACCCATCTAAAAAGCACCAAATCATCTGTGAAAGCAGCATTGCTGTTTGCCCGTTCTGGTCATAAGCCGGATTAAACTCATAAAACCCAATAGAACTTAATTTATCGCTGTAACCTGCATAACGGCACAGTTGGCAAGCTTCTTCCCCATAAAAACCATTCGGCGCAGCATTGATGTTCGCCATGGCATCAGAAGACCTGATGCTGGAAATATCAAAACTCAGCATATTTGCATTTCTAATACTTGGTTCTGCAAGATGTACAGCTCCGCTTATTTCTCCAAGCCGCTGTACATCAAAGAAAAGCTTGTCCATTACACGTAAACTATCCTGATTTACCAAATAGGTTTGATAACCTAAATTGCTAAAATTGAATAGATAATTCGGTTGATGAAGGAAGATTTTATTAAGGTAGGAAATAGAATTGGTTTCGATGTTTTCATCTTCCTCAATCTCATCCATGTCAAAACGTGAGTCTATTACTAAAAGATCTACCTTTTGCTCCAGCTCTTCATAACCCATATATTGAGCATAAGTCAGATCCTGGCTTCCGCCTATTATTACAGGTAAAATATCAATTTTAATTAATTCGGTAACTACTGTTTTTAGTGCAATATAGGTGTCTGATAATTTATGGCCGGCTATAATATTTCCTAAATCAACAATTTTCGATTTAAATGAACCTTCATTTAAGCTATAGAATTTCTCTCTAATGTAATCTGGTCCTAAACCACAACCTCTGTTGTTTACAGAGCCACGATCGTCACAAACGCCAATAATGGCAACATCATATTCTCCTGAGCTGAGGTCTGGAAATTCAGATTCATAAATTTTAATCTTTGAACCCAGGTGACTTGTATAAAAACCTTTTCCCGGGGTAATTTTTTCGATATTTACAGGAGAAAAAAAATCTGCTAATGACATATTGCTCTTAAGAATTCTATCAAATATCTTATTTTTTTATGAATACTATAAGGAATTTTAATAAGCCTTATATTAAATTGAGTTTTTTAATGGGTTTATATTATGCAGACCAATTGAATCTTAATTTTAAAAACTATAAATATTGGTGTTTCTTTGTGTAATAAATAACCACTATGATTTTAGTTACAGGAGCCACAGGATTTTTAGGTGCAGAACTGGTTATTCAACTCTTAGAAAGAGAAGAAAAAATTAGATGCACAAAAAGAGAAACTTCACTTATACCGAAGGTCTTAACTCCTTATGCTGAAAAGATAGAATGGGTTAATGCCGACATTCTTGATTTTTCTGCGCTGGAAGACGCATTTGAAGATATTAACCAAGTTTACCATTGTGCTGCCGTAGTTTCTTTTGATAAAAAAGACCGGGACATAATGATGGCTATTAATGTAAATGGAACAGAGAATGTAGTGAACTTGTGCTTAGCTTTTGGTGTATCAAAACTTGTTCATGTAAGTTCTGTTGCGGCATTAGGGAATGTTAAGCCCGGAGAAGAAGTAACTGAAAATAATTTTTGGGATGCCTACGATAAAAACGGGAACTATGCGGTGTCTAAATATCGGGGTGAAATGGAGGTTTGGCGTGGAATGAACGAAGGACTGAATGCAGTAATTGTAAACCCCTCTGTAATTATTGGCGAAAATTTAGGTGAGGCCGGTAGCGGTAAAATATTTACAGCTGTAAAAAAGGGCTTAAATTATTATACAAATGGCACTACTGGTTTTGTGGATGTAAAGGATGTTGCCGGCGCAATGATAAGGTTAATGAATTCGGATATTGTAGAAGAACGCTTTATTTTAAATTCTGAGAACTATAGCTATAAAGAACTGCTGTCTAAAATTGCAACAAGATTTAACCTGGAACCCCCAAAAAAGCAAGCAAAAAAATGGATGCTGAGAATGATTAGCATAACCAGCGGGATGTTAAATTTGTTTATTAAAAGTCCTGTTAACTTAACAGGAGAACTCTTAAAAAGTGCATTTAATACAACCAGGTATAGCAATAAAAAAGTGGTTGATGCAATAGGTATCGATTTTATACCTATAGACTTAAGTATTACCAAAACGGTAAACAGTTTAAAATCTGTTTAATTACTTTTTATTTACAGTTTTTCAAAATCATTTCTGCAACTTTGGGCTTAAAATTTTTAGGCTTTGAATCAGTATTTTATTATAGATTTCGATAGTACTTTCACACAGGTGGAGGCATTAGATGAATTAGCAAGAATTTCTTTAAAAGACCATCCGGATAGAGAGAAAATTTATCAGCAGATAGAAGATCTGACTAATTTAGCGATGGAAGGTAAACTTTCTTTTTCAGAGAGTTTAGAAGCCCGTGTAAAACTTTTAGAAGCCACCCGCAGCGATCTGGATAAACTAGTAAAGCACCTTAAAGGTAAGGTTTCCTCTTCTTTCTCAAGAAATAAAGTTTTCTTTAAAAAGCATGCTAAAGATGTGTTAATTGTTTCCGGCGGTTTCAAAGAATTCATCACTCCAGTAGTTAGCCCATATCATATAAAAAAAGAAAATATCTATGCCAATACCTTTGTATTTGATGAAAATGATAATATTATTGGCTACGATAGAGAAAATCCACTTTCTGAAGAAGGCGGAAAAGTAAAACTTTTACAGAGAATGTCTCTGAAAGGGGATATTTACGGAATAGGGGACGGGCATTCAGATTTTCAATTAAAAGAATCAGGATTAATTAAGAAGTTTTTTGCTTTCACAGAAAACATAGAAAGAAAAGCCGTTGCAGAAAAAGCCGATCACGTAACGCCAAGTTTCGACGAATTCTTATACGTAAGTGATTTGCCAAGAGCAATTTCTTATCCTAAGAACCGCATTTTATGTCTTTTAGTTGGCGATGTACCCGAAGAAAGCATCAAGTTGCTAAAGAAGGATGGTTTTTCTATCCGACATAAAGAAACTTTCGAAGAAAAATATACCGAAGATGTTGGGATGCTATTCTTAGCTGATGGCGAAAAAATAGAAGATGATCAGTTACGAAAAGCGGTTAAACTAAAAACTATTGGCTATTTTGGAAGCGTTAAAGGCAACATCAACCTGGATATTTGCACAGAAATGGGAATTGTGGTTTTTGAAAGTTCCAAAGGGCAGATGATCAATAAAACCTTTATTGCAAAACGTGTGGCGGACTTTATTAATTCCGGAACCACCCATATGAGTGCTAACTTTCCTAATTTACAATTACCTAAAATTGCCGGTTCTCACAGGTTAATCCATATTCATAAGAACGTTCCGGGTATTATGGCTCATGTAAATAAGATTCTGGCAAAACACCATATAAATATTGTAGGTCAGTTTTTAATGACGAACCCTCAAATTGGTTATGTAATCACAGATATCAATACAGAATACGACAAAACCTTGTTAAAGGAGTTGCGAAAAATAGAAAATACCATTAAGTTTAGAGTTCTATATTAATCAATAAATGGGTTTGTATCTATAACTCATTTATCAAATAAAATTTCTAAAGGATCTTAATGGAAGAATCTAGAGTACTGCCAATATTAAATTTAGAAGAGCAAAGAGTTTTGGGTTCTTTAATGGAGAAAAGTAAAACTACTCCGGATTATTATCCAATGACTTTAAATGCCTTAACATTAGCTTGCAATCAAAAATCATCCAGAAAACCTGTGGTTAATTTTGATGAAGAGACAGTTGTTTTAGCCTTAGATTCCTTAAAAAAGAAAGGTCTTATTTCTACCGCTACCGGTGGCGGAAGCCGGACGGTAAAATATAAACACAATTTCGCCATTGTTTTTCCTGTGGTCCCCTCAGAAGTTGCACTAATTTGTTTATTGCTACTACGTGGGCCTCAAACTCCCGGAGAATTAAACACTAATTCTGGCAGATTATACGAATTTGAATCTTTGGATGAAGTTAACGAAACTTTAGAAAAACTAGCGGAGGGCGAAAATCCTTATATCCTCCAATTACCTAGAAGAACCGGGCAGAAGGAAGCCCGATATGCCCATTTGCTGGGAGGAGAACCGTCTTTAGAGGAAGAGGAGGAACCGGCCGAACCGGCAAGGAAATCTGTAAATGAAATGGAAGCCAGGTTATCTAAAGTAGAACACGAACTGGCCGAGTTGAAGGAGGCCTTCGATAAACTCATGAAAGAGTTAATAGGATAATTAATTCCTGTATTGGTTAATGTATTTTACGTTAAGCGATGGAAACAAGCAGTGAAAAGAAAACAACAAAAACTTTGTTACATTCTGTTTGGGATAAATCCAGGGATTTTATTACCACCAGAGAAACCCAGATTGATAGCGTAAAAGTAAATACTATAATATCTAACTTGCTATGTGCTGGCCCGTTTTACTTTTATGTAGTCGATTTCTTCGATAGAGAAATCAAGTACATGCATCTAAATATAAAATCTGTACTTGGCTTGTGTCCAAAAAGCACCAGGTTTGATGACATCATCTCCAGAATCCACCCTGATGATATGGAATATGTAGCTAGGGCAGAAGATAAGGTTCTGACTTATATTTACGAAGATCTGGGCAGAGATAAGGCTACAAATTATAAAATGAGCTACTGTTTCCGCTTTAAAACCGCTGATGGTTCCTATCAGTTATTTCAGCATCAGGCATTGATATTAACAACAGATGAATATGGCGGTTTTGCCCACTCTTTAAATATCCATACCAATATTCATCATTTAACGGATACAAATAGTTTTAAGGCCACCGTCATGAGTATGAACGATGAACAGCCTTCTTTCTTTACAATAGATGTATTAAAGTCTGAAGAGCAGCATTGCTCAATTAACCTCTTTACTAAGAGAGAAAAGGAGATCATAAGTTTGCTGGCAAGAGGGTTTTCTACTGAAGATATTGCTGCTGCCTTGTACTTATCTGTCAACACTATAGGCACACATAGAAAAAATATTCTAAATAAGGCTGTTTGTAAAAATACAACTGAGCTGATTGTCAAATGTATTAAAGAGGGATTATTGTGATGAGTTATCTTAATTGTCTCTCCCGTTTTATACTGAAAGAGTTTAATATTTCCAGCAGGAGACTGCTCGCCTTCTTCTCCAGCACTCGAAGTTGAGTTTCCAAACGCCCGAGAAGGTGAGGGAAAGTAGCGTATGTTTTTCTATTAATTAGGTGGAAAAATACTTTAAGCCCTTTACTCAACAATAGCTTATAGCAAGCTTACGGTAACCTTACGGAAAGCTCAGATCAAAAACTGTATCCCATGCGTTTAAATGATCTTTGAAGAATCTCATTTTTCAAAAAAAACGCTAAGTGATCATGGATTTGATTTTGTTACCTACAATTTTCTTGCTATTTACATTCTACAGGTTCAAAAGTAAAACCATCCTTGAAATTAATCAAAGAATGATCGCTAAAATAAGTTTTACCCAGATATGTCTCGATTTCGCCATAACCCTGGATCAGTTTTCCGTCTTTTTTAAGAAAAACCAATGGGTTCTTTGATACCGTTCCTTTCATTTTAAAAATGTAGTCAACAAATAAGGTGTCTCCGGTAAATTCACCTTTTATTTCGCCATGAGAATCTTCCTTCTCTGCAAAGTTAAAGGCAAGTAAGCCCGAGATCTTACCGTCTAAATTATTAATTTTTAAGGAGGCAGAATCTTTTCCTACAGTAGCTTCAAAACATTCCATAGTTAAAGCATCTTCACTTTCGCGAATTATAGCAGTACTGTCCGAATTGTTGGATTGTTGTTGGTTTTGATTACATCCTGCAAACAGGATTATTGATAATAAAAAATAAATACCAGATGATGCTTTCATAACAATGAGATTTTTTTAAAAATAGCTAAAAATGAGCCAAAATAAAATTCATTACAATAATTATAGCTTTCTGCCTTTTTGTCTTAACCATAATGCATGTTTAGGACTTCCTATTATTTGAGAACCGTAGATGCCGCTATGACCAGAAAAAAGGTAGGCTACTATACAGGAAATAGCAATATAGCTGGCAGATTCTATACCGAATAGTTCTATTCCGATGAGTAAACAAGCGATTGGCGTATTTGCTGCTGCCGAAAAAACACCTGCAAACCCCATTCCGGCTAATAAACCTAAGGGGAGAGGAATCCATCCCGCTAATGAACTTCCTAAAGTAGCGCCAATAAAAAAAAGAGGAGTAACCTCGCCGCCTTTAAAGCCAGCACCTAGTGTAATTGCTGTAAGGATAATTTTAATAAGGAAACTGTAACTTGGTTGCTGGACCTCGAAAGCATTAAAAATTGTAGGAAGCCCTAGTCCAATATATTCGGTATTACCCCAAATAAATACAAAGGACATGATCATAATGCCGCCTGCAACAGGCCTTAAAAGTTCCTTCTTGATACACCATTCAAAAGCTGCACTAACAACATGATTTGTTTTAGCAAAGAGCTTGCCGGCTAAGCCAAAGAAAATGCCTGCTACAATAGACCAAAGGATGTGGGTCAAATCAATTGGAGGAACAGTAGGAATGGTATAATTTGTATGAATAGGCCCCCATAAATTACATATCCAATTTGCTATAAGAGCCACTAAAAAGCTGGGTAAGATAGCTTCATAGATTACTGCGCCAATAACAAAAACCTCTAATGCGAAAACTGCCCCTGCCAGTGGTGTTCCAAAAACTGAAGCAAAACCTGCGCTAATGCCACAAATCAAAAGTATCTTTCGGTCTCTGGCTTTTAGGTTAAATATTTTGGTAAATTGATCAGCGATGGCACCACCCATTTGAACAGCTGATCCTTCTCTTCCAGCTGAACCACCAAATAAATGAGTGATTATCGTACCCATAAAAATTAAAGGAGCCATTAATAATGGGATCCTTTTTTGTGGATTTTGAATTTCCTCTATTAATTGGTTATTGCCTTTTACAACGTCTCTGCCCAGGTATCGGTACATTAAAGAAATAAGTAGTCCTGCGAGGGGCAAAAAAGCAATAAGCCAGATGTTTTGTTCCCGGGTTTGTGTAGCCCATTCAAGCGCCAGAAGAAACCAAGCAGAAACGGTACCCGTTAAGGCACCTATTATGATACAAATGAACAGCCATTTTAATGTGAATTTTAAAATCAAAAGCTCATCAAAAAAAATAGGGCTTTTAGTTTTATTGATGTGATTTGAAAAAAACTTGTTCATGAATATTTACAATAATAGTTATTTTGTTAAATAAATAGAAGGGTACGCCATCTTAATGGGTGTGAATGTTGTCTTTTGATCGGGGGGAGATGGAATGCTGGTTAAAGGCCAGGTTCCCTCTTGTCATGTTCTCAGTAAAATTATTATATAGCCAGCCTGGTGCAATTATTTTCAACAAATGTTTTAGATTGTCGTTTTCATAAGCGTTATTTGAAAAAGTATTGATTTTGATATCAATAAGAATGAATGTATTGCAATATTAATCAATCAAAATATTGTAATTTTGTACCTATAGAATACGTATTGATATGGCTATGTTAGAGACGCTTGATATTAAAGTAACAAAGGTGAACGAATCTCGTTTGGCTACTGTAGATTTTGAAAATCTATCTTTTGGGAAATATTTCTCTGACCATATGTTGGTCGCTGATTATTATGATGGGAAATGGCAAACTTGTGAAGTGGTCCCTTACGGCAATTTAACTATTAGCCCTGCTACTTCTGCTATTCATTACGGGCAATCTATATTTGAGGGAATAAAAGGTTATAAATTTTCAGACGGAACAGTAAGTGTGTTTCGTCCGGATAAGAATTGGGAAAGATTTAATAAATCTGCAATACGTTTGGAAATGCCGGCGGTTCCTGAAGAGATTTTCCTTGGAGGCTTACAAACTTTATTGGACATTGATAGAGATTGGATTCCTGGTAAAGAAGGTACATCCTTATATATCCGTCCGTTTATGTTTGCAACAGAGGCCGCAGTAGGGGTTCATCCATCAAATAGCTATAAATTTATCATCTTAACCTCACCGGTAGGGGCTTATTATAGTAAACCCTTGAAATTAAAAGTGGAGACACATTATACAAGAGCTGTAGAAGGTGGGGTAGGCTTTTCTAAAAATGCCGGAAATTATGCCTTGTCTCTTTATCCTACACGCTTAGCTAATGACGAAGGGTTTGATCAGATCATGTGGACTGATGCAAGAGAGCATAAATACATCGAAGAAGCCGGAACAGCTAACCTGGTTTTTAGGATTGGTGATACCATAATTACACCACATGGTGATACCATTTTACATGGGGTTACCCGTAGAACTATTATGGAAGTAGCAGCACACTGGGGCTTTAAAGCAGAAGAACGAAAAGTATCTGTGGAGGAATTAATTGAAGGTATTAAGGACGGCACTGTAAAAGAAGCTTTTGCTGCCGGAACTGCCGCTACCCTTACTCCAATTTCTACAATAGGTTTCGAAGGAGAATTATATGAATTACCGCCGGTAGAAGGGAGAGAGTTTTCAGAGAAAGTATTGAAATACCTCAATGATTTACGATACGGAAGAATACAGGATGAATTTGGTTGGAACTTTATAATTTAACCATTTACCATAAAAAAGAGGCTGTCTCAAAATGAAGTGAACCCCAAAAGTTAGACAAAAACTTTTGGGGTTCACTTCATTTTGGTGTGACCCCAAAAAGGCGGCCTCTTTTTATTTAATTTTAAGATAATAAACATCAGATATTTTTTT
>JAZQRF010000147.1:0-3027 GCA_045629485.1 Pelobium sp.
TGCTATCGCGGTAACCAAACTGACAATCTTCATACTGGAATACCCTGCTCCTGCCTGTTTCTATCGCATAAGCCCTGCAGCTATGAAACACGTCTTTTAACTCTACACCGTAAGCGCCAATATTTTGGACTGGCGAAGCGCCTACTGTCCCGGGAATCAGACTCAAATTTTCTACGCCTGCTAATTGGGCTTGTACGCAAAACTGAACAAAATCATTCCATACCACTCCGGCACCTGCCGTTACAATAGCTTCATCGCCATCATCCGTGACGTTTATTCCAGGAATACTAATTTTAATCACCAGGCCCATGAAATCTTTTGTGAACAGCACATTGCTGCCACCGCCTAAAATAAGCAGGTTTTCTTCCTGCATCATAGGATGTTTTAATAAGCTTTCCAGCTCTGTTTCGCTTTGAATGTCAACAAAGTATTTTGCCTTTACCTCAATTCCAAAGGTATTGAAAGGTTTAAGGGAGATGTTTTCTTGAATAGATGGCATGTATGCAGTTTATATACGGTGCAAATGTAATTGTTATGCGTTTATTATCGTTTCAAAGTTAATATTTAAAAAAAAATGCATATTTACCTTACCGTATTTATGATTTTAAAAACAAGGTAGGGTCTTAATTAAACAATGGAAAATCAGGATAAAAAGAAGACACTTATTATTAATGCAGCTTTAAAGCGAATAGCTCACTATGGACTGGCTAAAACCACCATGACAGATATTGCTAAAGATATCTCCTTCTCAAAAGCTTTATTATATTATTACTTCCCCGATAAACTTAGCTTATACGTAAGTGTAATTGAATACCTGATGCAGTCCATCAGCAAGGAATTGATTAAAGCAGTGGATAAAACAACTTCTGCAACGGAAGGTGTTATGATGTTGCTACAAAAAAGACAAGGATACATCCAGAAATATTACAACTTGTTAGAGCCATCTAAAATGTCGTATACAGAGTTGCCTGAAGACCTTCACGATAAATTTAACCGGGCAAGAGCTTTTGAAATCAAGATATTAACACAATTGCTTGTCAGTGGCACAGAAAGCGGTGAGTTTATACCTCACGATAACCAGTTAACTTCCGAAATATTTATCGAAGCGCTTTCGGGAATCCATTTCAACATTTTAAATAAAGAAAAACGCTTCTTTCCAGACAAGGGCCAGTTCAAGGAAATTTTCATTAAAGAGAAACGCTTTGCTGAAGTTTTTCTGCGTGGCTTAAAACCAATGAATTAGTCATAATAATGTCATCTTAAGGCATACCTGTAAAGACTTTTCTTTACTAAGTTATATTGGCTGTACTTTTGACCCTGGCCATATAAAAGTCAGAAAGTAAAAAGGTAGAATGATTGAAACAGATAAAAAAAGAGAGCAAATAATTGTTGGTGCCATCAAACGTTTCACCCATTATGGAATCAATAAGACAACCATGAATGAGATTGCGGATGACCTATCCGTCTCTAAACCTGCGCTATATTATTATTTCCCAGATAAAGCAAGCCTGGTATTGGGGGTGGTGAGTAAGATTTTCGAAGACTACTTCGAACTCTTGTCAAAAGAGAAAATCTCAGCAAGCCTCGAAGAGAAGTTTGCAACGATCATTGAAATCAAACACCGGTTTTTCCAGAAATATTACATGTTGCACCTATCAGCAGGTACTACAGACAGCTCCTTGAATACAGAGCAAATCAAATCGTACGTTACGGAGATGAAGAATAAGGATGTAGAATTGCACAGCCAGATCTTGCAGAATGCTATAGATCAAGGAGAAATAGCAGCCATTGATCCCAAAAAAACAGCTTTACTCTATTTGCAATGCATGGCTGGAATTACCTCTTTGTGTGTAATGAAAGGAAATAAGGAACTGATGCCCAGCAAAAAGGACGTAAAGCTGGTACTAGAAAAACAACTGGACCTATCAAAAATATTTATTAAAGGACTCAAATAGATACGACAATTAAGAATAATGAATCGAATAAACAAACAACTAAAAACGATACCCCTTCTGTTACTGGGGCTGTTGCTAAGCCTGAAAGTTCAGGCGCAACAGGAACTAACGCTTAAAGAAGCGCTCCAGTTCGCGGTTGAAAACAGCGAAAACGTTCGCAAATCGCGCTTAGACATTGAGGGGGGCAGATACAGAACTCAGGAGATACGTGCGCAGGCTTTGCCGCAACTTTCGGCAAACAGTGGTTTAACGTATAACCCAATCATTGGACAGCTAGTGGTTGGCGACCAGTCGTTCCAATTAGGAAGAACATGGAATGCCAACGCCGGTGTACAATTAAACCAGGAATTATTTAACCAGCAGGTATTTACAGGTTTACAAGCAGCTAAAAAAAGTGAAAGCTATTATAATTTATCAGCCGACTTAACTGAAGAGCAGGTTATTGAACAAGTTGCCAACACTTATTATCAGGTATTGGTAAACAGACAACGTTTGAATGTCATCGATACCAATATTAAGAACGTGCGGGTTGTGGAAAAAATTATTGGCAATCAATACGACAATGGTTTAGCCAGAAAGATTGATGTGGACCGGATAAAAGTAAACCTGACCAACCTGCAAACGCAACGGGAACAAACCATAAATGCAGTTGGGCAATTGGAAAACCAATTAAAGTTTTACATGGGAATGCCGGTACAAACGGAGATTAACCTGCCGATGACAGAGTTAAGCGCCGTAACAACACTGCCTAATCTGGCAGACAGTATTAATACAAGTGAACGTACAGAAATGAAGTTAATGGATGTGCAACGCGACCTGTTGGTTTTGCAACGCAAAGCCTATGTGTCTGAATACTATCCTTCATTGGCCTTAACCGGTAACTTATCTTACACTGGTCAGAGTGATAAATTTGATTTGTTTAAATCTAATAATAGTACCGCATTTTGGTATGATGCTTCCGCCATTGGCTTAAGTTTAAGAATCCCTATATTTAATGGTTTTGCCACGCGTTCGCGGATTAGACAGGCAGATGTGGATATTAAAAAATCAGATGAAGACAGGCGTCAAACTT
>JAZQRF010000148.1:0-7425 GCA_045629485.1 Pelobium sp.
TGTGTTCCTCCTTATGCAGCTGTGCTTGCTGCGGGCAGGTCACCTACCAGGCAACAGTAGCAACTTTTAGCTTTAATATAACAGCAAACTATAAAGAAACAGTACCGCATTATAAAGGAAAATTATCCAGTAAATTTTCCGGCTTTGTTTGGCAACCCCCGAAACATAAGTCATTCCCTCATTAAATTTATAAGCTGCTATTAAAGCAGTTTTCTTTATTCAACCATATTTATTAGGATACAATGCGAAGAATAATTTTGCAGGCAATGCTGTTGGTTTACTTTTGCCCTGTCCTGGCGCAATCGAATCTAAACGCAAAAGTTATTGATGGAAACACAGGTGAGCCCTTGCCTGGTGCAGCAGTGCTGATGAAAAATTCTAAAAAAGGAAGTTTAGCCAATAAAAACGGGTTGGTCTCTATTCCCCAGGTTCCTGCGGGAATACAGGTGGTGCAAACCAGTTTTATAGGTTACGATTTGCGTTTGGATACCCTAAACTTCCCGTTAAACGATACCCTCTATATTATGCTGTTTGCCAGAGCTGATGAAATGGATGAAGTGGTTATATCCTCTACCCGAAGCTCAAGAACAATAAAAGATATTCCTACCCGGGTAGAATTTATTGCCGGAGAAGAGCTGGATGAGAAAGCCAATATGAAACCCGGTGATATACGGATGGTATTAAGTGAAAGTACAGGCGTACAAACACAAACTACTTCTGCAACTTCTGCAAATGCTTCTTTACGGATACAGGGCTTAGATGGCAGGTATACCCAAATTCTTAAAGATGGCTTGCCCCTTTATTCTGGTGCTGCCAGTGGCCTGGGGCTCTTACAAATTCCGCCTTTGGATCTCAAGCAGGTAGAGCTGATCAAAGGCTCGGCATCTACCTTGTACGGAGGTGGGGCTATTGCCGGTTTAGTAAACCTCATCTCTAAAACTCCAACAGAAGTACGGGAACTCAATTTCCATTTAAATGCTACAGGAGCTGAAGGTTTAGACTTAAACGGGTTTTATGGAGAACGCTTTGGTAAATTTGGTATGACTGTTTTTGCCTCAAACAATACGAATAAGGCTTATGACCCCGCAGGTATAGATTTATCGGCAATTCCTGAATTTAACAGAGTTAACTTTAATCCAAAATTTTTCTTTTATCCTAATGATAAAACTACGCTAAACTTTGGGGTGAACACTACCTTTGAAAATCGCACTGGGGGAGATATGCATTACATTAATGGTTATGAAGATGCCAATCATAGCTATTTTGAGCGTAACCAAACAAAGCGTTTAAGCAGCCAGTTTGCGGTCGATCATCAGTTTGGGAAATGCAGCCACATTCAGCTGAAAAACAGTATTTCCTATTTTAACAGAGAACTTAACTCACCAGGTTACGAGTTTAACGGTTCTCAATATTCGTCTTTTACCGAGTTATCTTATGCCAATCATGGCGAAAAAATGGAGTGGATAGCAGGTTTGAATCTATGGACAGATAAATTTAAAGAGGTTCAACTTGCCAATGCCGCTACAAGAGATTACCAGCTCAATACCACAGGGGCTTTTATTCAGAATAATTGGATTGTAAAGAAGTGGCTGAATGTTGAGACAGGTTTGCGAACTGATTATGTTTTTGACTATGGACTTGTTGTGTTGCCAAGAATATCTGTCCTTTTTAAGATCAACCCGAAATTAAGTTCGAGGTTAGGAGGAGGATTTGGCTATAAAGCGCCTACAATTTTTACCGAAGAGAGCGAGCGCATCCAGTACAAAAACCTGTTGCCTGTCAATCAATCGATAAATAAATTAGAGCACAGTTATGGAGGAAATTGGGATGTGAATTACAGGACGGTTTTGTTTGGGGATAAAATTTCTATGAGTATCAACCAATTGTTCTACTACACTTATATCTCCAATCCATTATTGTTGGCAGAAAACGTGAATGGTACGTACCAATTTAATAATATCGACGGCCATATAGCTACCAAGGGCACAGAAACCAATGTGAAACTGGGTTACCATGATTTTAAACTCCTGCTGGGTTATACCTATACCGACTCGAGGATAAATGAGAATAATAGCAGCAGAGAGAATTTTTTAACTCCAAAAAATCGTGTAAATGCAGTCTTGTTTTATGAAGCGGATGAGAAATGGAAACTGGGCCTGGAAGCCTACTATTTTAGCAGACAAAAACTAAGCGATGGCTTAACCGGTCGGGATTACCTCATTACCGGTTTTATGGCCGAACGGCTTTGGGAAAGGTTTTCTATATACATCAATTTCGAAAACTTCCTGGATGCCCGGCAAACGCGGTTCGACAGTATATACACGGGCACTATAACCAATCCTGTTTTTAGGGATATTTATGCGCCTTTAGATGGTTTTGTTGTTAACGGAGGAATAAAATTCAGGTTGTAATAATAAATAGCAGGCAATTTAACCACAAAGTACGCAAAGAGTACGCGAAGCTCGCAGAGAACATACTTTGCAATCTCCGTGATTGAACTTTGTGTTCTTTGTGGATATTATATACTCTTCATCTTCTTTAGAAGATTCTCGATCACTTTTGGGAAATGCTGGTGTTCTAATTGTTGCCCCTTAAATTTTACCATCTCCAAATCATCATTAGGCTCGATTTTAAATTTAGATTGATGAATGATTTCGCCCTCATCAAATTTTTCATTTACAAAATGAATGGTGATACCTGATTCTGTTTCGCCATTTTCCAAAATAGCAGTATGCACTTTATCTCCATACATGCCTTTTCCACCGTATTTAGGTAAAAGGGCAGGGTGGATATTGATGATTTTATTAGGGAAAGCCTCTAAAAGATTTTTCGGGATCAGCCAAAGAAAGCCAGCCAGTACAATCAAATCAATTTGAAGGTTCTTTAAAATATCTACGATATTGTTAGTGTCTCTAAATTCTGCCTTATCAAAAACATGAGAAGGAATTTCAAAATTATCAGCTCTCTGCAGAACGTAAGCATCAGGATTATTTGTTAAAACAATAGATACTTCCGCATCATTGCTTTTTTTAAAATGCTCCATTATTTTCTGTGCATTAGAGCCCGAACCTGAAGCGAAAATAGCTATACGTTTCTTCAAAATATCTGATTTTATTTTCAAAGATAAAGTTTTGGCTGTTCTTTAGAAAGAAATATTAAAAACCTATAAACACGGCCCATCCCAAAATAAAAAATAATTCCTGAAAATAGGAGGCTGTATGGAAATTACAATTCTAAGGCTATTCTTCTTAAAAAAACATTTTCCTTTATATCATTATATTGTACCGGAATTTTTGGTTTAGTGTTTGTAAGGTTTAAAAGGAAATAAGTTTCTTACCTATAAAACTAAATTCAAGATGGGACAATTAAGTAATAGAAAAATTGCCATTCTAAGCGAGAATGGTTTCGAACAATCGGAATTGACAGAACCTAAAAAAGCACTGGAAGATGCGGGTGCCACAGTACACATCATATCTCCTCAAAAAGATAAAATTAAAGCATGGGATAAAGATAACTGGGGGATAGAAGTGAGCGTGGACAGGCATCTGTCTGAAGCCAGCCCTGAAGATTATGATGCTTTAATGATTCCAGGGGGAGTAATGAACCCTGACTTTATGAGAAAAGATGAAGATTGTGTGAATTTTACCAAAGCTTTTTTCGAAGCAGGCAAACCCATAGCAGCAATTTGCCACGGTCCGCAATTATTAATTGAGACAGGTGCTTTGGAAGGCCGGAATATGACTTCTTACCCTTCTATAAAAACAGATTTAATAAATGCGGGTGCAAACTGGGAAGATAGTGAAGTGGTAGTAGACCAGGGTTTGGTTACAAGCCGTTCGCCCAAGGATATTCCAGCTTTTAACAGGAAGATGGTAGAGGAGTTTGCCGAGGGTGTACATGAAGGGCAGTCTTTATAGTTCTATTTTAATATGGAACCATTATAATAACAGCTGGAATATCGCTTCCGGCTGTTAGTTTTAGTAATAGACTTTTGCATATCTTTTTTATCTGTTATTTTTATTTGTAATGAAATTTACAACATGATCTATTGTTACGGAGAAGTGCTTTGGGATATCCTTCCGGAAGAAATGCTAATGGGTGGTGCACCCACGAATGTTTGTATTCACTTAAATAAGCTGGGAAGTGAAGCAACTATTATCAGCGCAGTTGGAAAAGACATCCATGGAGAAGAGCTTATCAGCAACTTAAAAGATAATAATGTAAATACAAAATTTATCCAATACAAGCCAAACCTGCCCACAGGTAAAGTACTCGTAAATCTGGATGATCCTTTAAACGCAGTGTATGATATTGTCTATCCTGTAGCCTATGATGCCATAGAGTATCATCAAATTCCGGAGATAAAAGCTTCGCAAACAGATTTTTTAATTTTCGGAAGTTTGGCCCTCCGGGATGAAACTTCGCGAAAAACGCTGCTTCAGCTTTTAGAACAACCTTTTACTAAAGTATTTGATGTCAATATGCGGCCGCCTCATTATGATCAGGAAATAATTCAGAGCCTACTGAGGAAGGCAGATTGGGTTAAATTAAATGAAGAGGAATTTTCAGAAGTATGTTCATGGTATGGATACTCTCCTGATGAGGAACAAATTTTTAGCAAACTTGCTGAAGAATGGGAAGCGAAGCTGATTTGCGTGACCAGAGGTGCTAAAGGGGCAACATTATTTTGTCAACAGGAAGTGTTAAATCATCCCGGCTACCCGGTAGACGTAGCAGATACTATTGGTGCCGGCGATGCTTTTTTAGCTGCCCTGATCCATTCTTTTATCACTCATAAAAGTCCGCAGGAAATGTTGAACAATGCCTGTGCTTTAGGTGCTTTTGTAGCTGGTGAAAAAGGAGGGAATCCCGCTTATCAGCCTTCAGTAATTAAACATTTTAAGCTGTAGCGAACACTATAGCCTTTTAGCTGTTTTTAGAAATATAAAATATGGAGCAGAAAACTTACTGGTGGAAAGAGGCCATCATCTATCAGATTTATCCCCGTAGTTTTAAGGATAGCAAGGGAGATGGGGTAGGAGATCTCCGTGGAATCATCACCAAACTGGATTATATCAAAAGTCTTGGGGTAGATGCCATTTGGCTGAATCCAATATTCTGCTCGCCCAATGATGATAATGGCTACGATATCGCAGATTATTGCAATATCATGCCGGAATTTGGCACCATGTCTGACTTTGATGAACTTCTTCGGAAAATGCATGAGCAAGGTTTAAAACTTATCTTAGACCTGGTTGCCAACCATAGCAGCGACGAACACCCTTGGTTTAAGGAATCCAGGAAGTCCAGAGATAATCCTTACCGGAACTATTACCATTGGTGGCCGGCAGAAAAGGGGAAGCCAGCACCAAGAGAGAGTTATTTCGATATTAATCGGGATGCCTGGTTGTATGACGAACAAACTGATGCCTATTATCTTCACTATTTTTCCAGGAAGCAACCCGACCTCAATTGGGAAAACCCGAAATTGAGACAGGAAATCTACAACATCATCAGGTTTTGGTTTGATAAAGGCGTAGATGGTTTCCGGATGGATGTGATTCCATTTATATCAAAAGATACCAGTTTTCCGGAAATCCCTGAACGCTTTAATGGCAACTTTGGTGATTATTATGCCAAGGGTCCGCACCTTCATGATTATTTGCGGGAAATGAACGAAGAAGTGCTGAGCAAATATCCGGTGGTAAGCATAGCGGAAGGGGTGGGCGTTCGAACAGAGGATGTTCATCTCTACATTGACCCAGAGAGGCGAGAACTGGATATGTTGTATCATTTTGAAGGCATGAGCATTGGTTATCTTCCGGGTGGATTTAAAGAACCACATCCTGACGGATATAGTTTACTGGAGTTTAAAGAGGTGTACAGCAAGTGGGATAAAGCCTTTGAAAAGGGTTGGGGTACCATCTACCTGGGTAATCATGATCAGCCCCGTATGGTGACCCGTTGGGGAAATGATGACCCTGAATTCAGAGGGCTTTCTGCAAAAATGCTGCATACTTTTTTATTAACCATGCGGGCAACACCTTTTATTTATTATGGTGATGAATTGGGTATGGCCAATATTAAATTTGATCATATTGAAGACTACCGGGATATAGAAAGTATAAATATGCATGCCTATCTAAAAAGCAAAGGAGGAGATCTGCAGCATTTTTTAAATGTGCAAAAAATAACTGCCCGTGATAACGGAAGAACCCCCATGCAATGGAATGCTAACGAAAACGCGGGATTTTCTAACGGTATACCTTGGCTTAAAATAAATCCTGATTATAAAAAAGTAAATGCGGCAATCCAGGAAGAAGATGGGTGCAGTGTATTGAATTATTTTAGGAAGCTCGTTAAAGTTAGAAAAGCTAACCCAACATTAATTCATGGGGCTTATCACATAATAGACCCAACAAACAAATCGGTATATACTTATAGCAGAAAGGATGAAAACGGAGAATTTTTAGTACTGCTGAATTTTACAAAGGAAAATGCGGCTATAAATATCAGTATAGATTTAGAAGGGGCAGTACCTTTAATCAGCAATTACCAGGAAGATAAGTTTAACGGAAAAAGATTAAAACCTTACCAGGCGTTAATCTTCAAGCTATAATAACGTGTGATCTTTACTAAAAACTGGATCAGCTTTAGGTTATTTACAATTTAAATAATAAATACCCGATTTATTAAAAAAATGATATTTATCATGCTTATTTGTATTTTTTTCGATTGAGATGTAGTATTTCATTGTAAATAAAATACTTTTGCAAGTCGAATGGCTTAGTGCGTCCTGCAATAAAGTGAGGCTAATAATCTAACAATATAAGCAGACTCATCAATGCTTGAGGTAATTCACAAAATTTCACATTTATATGAACAATTCTTTAGCTATCATAAAGGCAAGAAATTCAAACGAGCCTGAATTTTTACAGGCAGTATCTGAAGTAGCAGAATCAATTTTTCCATTTATTGAGCAAAATCCAATCTACAGGGATAGTAAAATTTTCGAAAGAATGGTAGAGCCTGAGAGAGCTATTATGTTCAGGGTTCCATGGATTGATGATAAAGGAGAAATTCATGTAAATAGAGGATACCGTATTCAAATGAATAGCGCTATTGGTCCTTATAAAGGAGGATTACGTTTTCACCCATCCGTAACCTTAAGTGTGTTAAAGTTTCTTGCATTTGAGCAGGTGTTTAAAAATAGTTTAACAGGCTTGCCAATGGGGGGCGGCAAAGGTGGGTCAGACTTCGACCCTAAAGGTAAGTCAGATAACGAAGTGATGCGTTTTTGCCAAAGCTTCATGACAGAGTTGTCTAGGCATATTGGTGCTAATTTAGATGTACCTGCTGGTGATATTGGTGTAGGTAAAAGAGAAATTGGTTACCTGTTTGGCCAGTACAAAAGATTACAAAATG
>JAZQRF010000149.1:0-3436 GCA_045629485.1 Pelobium sp.
AAGGCTAAAGGATCAGGAAAGGACAGGACCATAGTTCCTGTTGTTAATGGTAACTGTAGTATTATATGCCCAGCTGTTATCTGGGAATTTTCTGCTATATACTCTTTTGTCCCTAAAGAAAAAGGAATTTATACTTTAAGGATTAAATCAGGAGAAAGCACTTATATTCACACCGAAATCAAAGTAGAATAAATAAAAAAGCCTCTTACCAAATAGCAAGAGGCTCTAATATTTTAAAATTAAAACTATCCTATCAATCCTTTAGCTAATAAAGCCTCGGCAATTTGAATAGTGTTAGTAGCTGCACCTTTTCTTAAGTTATCTGCAACACACCACATGTTTAATGTATTGTCCTGAGACTCATCACGACGGATACGTCCAACTAAAATTTCATCTTTACCATGTGCATCCATTGGCATTGGGTATTTAGCATTTGCCGGATCATCAACTACAATTACTCCAGAAGTTGCTGCCAATAGCTCACGAACTTTCACCAAATCAAAATCATTTTCAAACTCGATATTGATAGACTCTGAGTGGCCACCCATTACCGGAATTCTCACGGTAGTAGCCGTTACTTTGATGCTATCATCACCCATGATTTTTTTAGTTTCCAAAATCATTTTCATCTCCTCTTTGGTGTATCCGTTTTCCTGGAAAACATCAATCTGAGGGATCACATTTAAATCAATTGGATAAGCATAAGCCATTTCGCCATCAGTAATTCCTCTACGCTCGTTCATTAACTGGTTTACAGCTTTAATACCTGTACCCGTTACCGATTGATAAGTAGAAACTACTACCCTTTTAATTTTATATGCATCATGCAAAGGTTTTAACGCTACTACCATCTGAATGGTGGAGCAATTTGGATTTGCAATAATTTTATCTTCCTTGGTTAATACATCAGCATTAACTTCAGGAACTACTAATTTCTTAGTCGGGTCCATTCTCCATGCCGAAGAATTATCAATCACCGTAGTTCCTGCCGCAGCAAATTTTGGTGCCTGCTCCGTTGAAGTACTTCCTCCGGCAGAAAATAAAGCCACATCCGGAACCATAGCAATGGCTTCGTCTATCGTTACCACCTTGTATTTCTTTCCCTTAAAATCAATTTCTTTACCCTTGCTTTTTTCTGAAGCAACTGGAATTAATTCTGTAACCGGGAAATTGCGCTCTGCTAAAACTTTTAACATCTCCGTACCTACAAGGCCGGTTGCGCCTACAACTGCAACTTTCATCTTTTAAAATTTAGTACTAACTTACTTATGTTTAATTATTTGATAATTTTTGAATGCCAAATATGAGAAAGTTTTTACTTATTTTATTGATTTTCATTCATAAAAACGCTTTTTGCCAGTTGAATGACAATTTTAGTGATGGCGATTTCACTAATAACCCCGCCTGGCAGGGACAGGACGCGGCCTCGAACTTTATGATCAGCGATGGTCAACTACGTTCAAACTCTGAAACCGCGAGCTCAAATTTTTATCTTTCCACGGCAAATACCAAAGCGCTTAACTGTACCTGGGAGTTCTATTGCAATTTAAAATTTGCTACTTCGGGAGCCAATTATGTTGACATCTACCTGATTAGCAATACCGAAAATTTAAAAAGCAATGCGATTAACGGCTACTTTGTTAGGATTGGAAATACAGATGACGAGGTTTCTCTTTATAAACGTAGCGGCACAACATCTACCAAAATTATTGATGGTATAAATGGTTCGGTAGCGAGCAGCACCAATAACCAACTGAAAATTAAGGTGACCCGAAGCACTGCCGGAGAATTTATTTTAGAAAGAGACCCTACCGGCACAGGAAATAGTTTTGTAAATGAGGGTGTGGTTTTAGACAATACTTTTACTACCGGCAATTGGTTCGGGATACTCATCCAACAATCAGTGGCTAGTTTTCATAAGAATCACTTTTTCGATAATTTCGTTATTAAAGACATCGAACTGGATGTTACTCCGCCAGCATTGGCTAATTTTGTTATTGATTCCAATAAAATCACCCTAACTTTCGATGAGCTGGTAAACAGTACCGATGCAGCTATAAAAAGTCACTATCTAGTTAACCCGGGCAGTATCGAGCCTGGCTCGGTAACCGTGGAAGGCAAAGTAGTCACCTTAAATTTTGAACAAATATTTCCAAATGGGGATTACACTTTTAGCATTTCTACCCTGCAAGACCCCAGCGGAAACACCATCTCAACCCCCATTACCAGAACTTTCAACTATACCAAACCTATACAGCCCGGTACAATTACGAAACATGATATCCTGATTAATGAAGTGCTGTTTAACCCGCGTACCGGAGGAGTAGATTTTGTTGAAGTCTATAATAACACTAATAAAACCTTCGATTTTAAAGATTTATCTATTGCCAATGCGAACGATAAAGACTCGCTCACCATTAGAGCCATCACTAGCAGCTCTGTTTTATGCCTTCCGGGAACCTATTGGGTGTTAACTGCCAACCCGGATAATATTAAGGCAGAGTATTTTACTTCTAATCCCAACAATTTTATTAAAGTAAGCAGCATGCCTTCTTATAACAATGATAAAGGCGTGGTGGTATTGGTAGATAAAGACAAAAACCGCATAGACCAATTCAATTATACCGAAAAGATGCATTTTCCATTGTTAAAAGAGGTAAAAGGAGTTTCTTTGGAGCGTCGTTATTTTAATGAAGACACCAACAAACCTGGCAATTTCGGATCAGCGGCAGAATCTGTAGGCTTTGCCACTCCTGCTTATAAAAACTCGCAATACCTTGTCCCTTCAGATACAGACGAAGTAATTTCTTTCTCCAGTAAAACTTTCTCTCCGGATAATGATGGTTTTGAAGATATTCTAACCATAAATTACAACCTGAATGAAACCGGCTACGTAGCAAACGTAACAGTCTATGATGATAACGGAAGGCTGGTAAAAAAACTGGTGAGTAACGAAACGGTTTCTTCTTCTGGCAGCTGGCTTTGGGATGGTTTAAATTTAGACAGCAACAAGCTAAAAGCGGGGATCTACATTGCTTATTTCGAATTCTTCAACCTAACTGGAGAGGTAAAGAAATTTAAAAAAGCAATCATATTGGCATCTAAATTTAACTAACAAACCTAAATCACGATTAACTACATTACAGTATTTTATAACATTAAAAACCTTTTCTAAACTAGAAAAGCTACACCTTTTTGGAAACACTTATTAGCAATCAAGCTCAGCATGATTTGTTTTTTGCAATTTAATTGAGCTTAAACATTAACTGCTGTGTATTTACACTTCATTCGCTATCCTCGCAAATTTATTCCTGTACTCTATTGGTGTAAGCCCGGTAATCTTTTTGAAGACATCTCTAAACGCTTTCGTATCGGTATAGCCCACGTTAAACATAATTTCTGATACGTTTTTTCTCGAAGCTTCAAAAGATAGCTT
>JAZQRF010000150.1:0-29405 GCA_045629485.1 Pelobium sp.
AAAACTTTAACCACCCTTTTTTCCCTTATAAAAGCCAGCTGCTGTTCTTTTTCCTCTTACTGCTGGGCGCCTGTAAATATAACCCTTCTACTAATGAACAGCCGGTAGCCGATACCTGGAACGCGAATTAGCCCTTTCTCAACTGGAGAAAACCAGTATCCGGAAAAATATACTCGAAAAAGAACAAGCATTACCTAAAGAAACCATTAAACTTAAGCCTTATGGTTTCCAATGGTTCGAGGTTGATTAATGCTTTAACTTCGATCGCTTTCTTCGGGAAGTTTGGTTACCGGTACCACGCAAACATCATTAATTTTCCAGTGCAGTTCTTTTACAGCAGCAGTAAGGGCTTTGCATTGTTCCAGCAGGTGTTCTTCGTTATCCGGAATCACAAACACTTCCCCAAAATAAATCTGCCCATTCTCGCGGAAACGTATAGCCGAGTCTTTTATCCAGGAATGTGATTTTATGAAAGCACTTATTTCCTGCAACAGCGGGTCGGGTTCTTTCTGATCTGTTTGCTGAGGCTGCCGGCTCAGCAGATCCTGTACAGAACATTTGAGGTTAGAATAACCATCGTAGATAATATTCAGGGAAATCAAAATCGCGGCAGCAGAATCTGCCCACCACCAGCCAATACCTATCCCGGTAATGCCTACCATCGCCGCAACGGCGGTCATCCAGTCGGCTTTTTGGGTATCGGCATCTGTAAATAAAACTTTATTATGTAAGGCTTTTGCGAGGGGAAGCTTTTTCTGGCCAAGCCACACAGCAGGCAAAGAACTGTACAATAACACGGCATACATTACGTAGCCCAACCAAATGGTGTGCCCGCCAATAGTAACGGCCCCAATAGAAGGATGTTCCATCTTTACCAGTGTAAAAACAGAATCTGCCAGTACAAAACAACCAATAGCAAACAGCGCAACAGAGCCGCACAGGAAAGCAATGGTAAAAGCAGAATGATAACCATAAGGAAACTTTTTGGAGGGTGCCTTCCCTGCAAAATGAGCTGCTACCAGAAAAGACACTGCCGGAACAATGCTTAACATATCTTCCAGCCAGGCCACTTTCATAGCCTGCGAATTACCGGTGGTTAAATACATCAGCACCACAACGGTTAAGAGATAAACTACGGTTGCCCATTCCAGTTTCTTTGCTTTCTCAAATACGGGTTTCAGCTCATCGCTCAGTTCGAATTTTGGCGTCATAGTTAATTAGGCTTGTAGTGATGAATAAATTTCTCCAATGCCAGTGTGAAGGCATTTTCACCAGGTGGTGTGGCTATTACATATTTTTTTCCCTGCCTTTCGGTATAGGGTTGGGTAAAACCGCTTTGCTTTTTTCTGGGAGATTTACTGGTTATCCCGCCAATCACTACAGCTAGTTCATACTTCTCGAGGCTGGTAAACAGTTCTTCTTCTGTACCTCCTATCCATTGTACATCCGCATTATTGGCTTTGGCAAAAGCTTTAATCATGTCGGCCTCTATGCCTTTATAATCATCTCCTGCTTTTTCGGTAAATGGCGGGTTCAGCATCACGCCTACTTTTAGCGTTCCATCTTTTACACTCTCCAATGTTTTTTCGGGATCTGCAGGAAAATTATTGCAGCTATAAAACAGCAGCATAGGCATAAAAAAAAGCCAGACAGTTAACTTTTTCATTTTTTAAAGGTTCATTGTTTTCACCAATATATCATTACAGTGTAAGAACTATCCTGCTAAGTACAAAGGGTTTGCCAAAATCTTACCGTATCTCGCTTTTAAGGAGTAAAAACGTTACATTCACCCGGTAGCCATTACGCCCCATGGCATGGTTGTTGGAAAATTAGGAGTACAAAGCTTAACACATTTATGACATCTTTTTTATGAATACAAATATTAGCACAGACCTTTGCATTATTGGCGCAGGCCCCGTTGGCTTGTTTGCCGTTTTTGAAGCCGGATTATTAAAAATGCGTTGCCACCTGGTGGATGCACTTCCCCAGATTGGTGGTCAGCTTTCAGAAATATATCCTCAGAAACCAATTTATGATATTCCCGGTTTCCCTGAAATAAAAGCCCAGGAACTGGTAGATAACCTGATGGAGCAAATCAAACCTTTCGACCCTGGCTTTACCTTAGGCGAACGGGTAGAAACTTTAGAAAGACAGGAAGATGGCTCTTATAAAGTGATCACATCAGACGGCACTGCTATTCATTGCAAAGCAGTAGTAATTGCAGGCGGCTTGGGTTCGTTCGAACCCCGTAAACCTGCAATAGAAAACCTGGTTTCTTTCGAGGGTAAAGGAGTAAGCTACATGGTAAAAGACCCGGAGATATATAGAGATAAAAAATTGGTTCTTGCCGGAGGCGGAGACTCGGCCCTGGACTGGACCATCTTTTTAGCCAACATTGCCAGTGAATTAACGCTGGTGCATCGCGGCGACACTTTTAGAGGCGCACCGGATTCGGCAGAAAAAGTTTTTGCCCTTGCCGAAATGGGTAAAATTAACCTGCTCCTCTCCTCTCACCTCAATAAAATTACCGGAGATAAACGCCTGGAAAAGGTATATCTTAAAAAGAAAAACGGCGAAGAAGAAATTATTGATGCCGATTACCTGATCCCATTATTTGGCCTGAGCCCAAAACTGGGCCCGATAGAACATTGGGGACTCAGTTTAGACAAAAATGCCATCAGCGTAAACACCGAAGACTTTGGTACCAGCGTAGAAAGGATTTATGCCATTGGCGACATCAATACCTACCCGGGCAAGTTAAAACTTATTTTAAGCGGTTTCCACGAGGCGGCTTTGATGGCACAAAGTGCTTTTAAATATGTATACCCTGATCAAAGATTATCTTTTAAATATACCACCGTTTACGGCGTAAATGCATTTTAGACATGATAAATATTAAAGTTACAGATAGAGACGACCAACAGCAAACTATAGAAGTACCTACAGACATCAACCTCAACCTGATGGAAGTGCTAAAAGGCTACGGATACGATATCATGGCTACCTGTGGCGGAATGGCTTTGTGCGCTACCTGCCATATCCATATCCTCGAAGGCGAAGAAAAAATACCTGAACCAGAAGATGCAGAACTTGATATGCTGGATACCTTGCCGGATGCCGAAGCAAATAGCCGCCTCTCCTGCCAGATTAAAATTGCTGATCACTTAGACGGAATTAGTATTCAAATAAAAAAGCAACAGTCAGATGATTAACCATAAAAATTAAACAAATTAATAATACACGTCAAATCTCAGGTGCCGGTTTAAACCAGAACCTGAGATTGATGTTAGAAAGCCTCACCGTAAAACATCTCCTTACAAGGAAATGTTCTTCAAAGCCGGCAGCACCTTTTCTCCAAAATCCTCAATAAAAATTTCTTGTTGCCTGTTTACATTGTGGAGGATGATCTTATCAAAACCCATAGAAAGATAAGTAGAAATATAGCGGGCATGTGCATCAGGATCAGAAGAGATATGCACACTTTCTCTTAGATTTTCAGGTTTGATATATTTAGCTGCTGCTTCGAAATGATTAATCTGGGAAAGATCAGCCAGCAGTTCATTGGATAGAATGTTTGTTCTCCATTGTTCCCAGGCACCTTGCAAAGCTTCTTCCTCGTTTCGGGCATAAGAGAGCTGCATTTTCAGGCAAACAGGTTTTCCTTCTCCGCCATTAGCCTTAAAAGCTTTCAATACTTTCTCCAATTCTTCCACGGGCTTTGCTACGGTTATTAAACCATCGGCATAATAGCCCATCCATGCAGCTGTTTCTTCAGAAAGCGCTGCACCAATTAATAATGGTCTCTTTTCGGGCAGCGTATAAAGGCGGGCATTTGCGATCTTCACCAAACCAGACCGTGTAACCGATTTACCGTCCAATAATAGGCGCATAATGTCAAAACATTCTTTTAACCTTTTATTCCTCACCGGTTTTAAAGGCCATTCTTCGCCCGTAATGCTTTCATTAAGGGCTTCTCCGCTTCCAAGCGCCATCCAAAAGCGCTCAGGGAAAAGTTCAGCCAGGGTGGCTGCAGCTTGTGCCACTATAGCCGGATGGTACCTTTGTCCGGGAGCACACACTACGCCAAAAGGAATGCTGGTTGCCTGTAAGGCTGCACCGAGCCAGGCAAAAGAGAAACCACTTTGTCCCTGCGCATGGCTCCATGGATGGAAATGATCCGATGAATTTACACAATCAAAACCTGCTCTCTCGGCAAGTATAACATACTTTAGTAAATCCGACGGACTAAACTGCTCGTGAGAAGCCTGGTAGCCTATTTTTGTTGTCATATAAAAAAGGAAATCTTATATTTTTTAGCCTTTGTTTAATGTAGTTTTTCTTGCTGGCAATGGTACAAACGGAGGAAGCGATACTTCTCCTAACACCCGGATTTTTTACAACGTTTCCACACGTAGCAGGCCAGGGCTGTTGCTGCAACCAATAGAGCGCTTTTAACAATCAATCCTTTCAACTTATCAGGCGGTAAATAAACCACTCCTTGATCATCCGTTATTGCGGTTTGCTTTGAATAACGCCCGTAGCGTGGCTTTGCTTTAGCCTCAAAAACCATTACCAACTGGTTAAGCCCGGCTTTTAATTCTTTACCAAACATGGGCTGGCCATGTCCTGTGGCTGCAATCTCCGGGCCTAAATCTCTCAATATACGTACCGATGCAGCAGCGGCTTCCCAATCGGGTGTAAAATACCTTGGCGGGCCGCTTACTTTTTGTTTCTGGCTTATGACCGAGA
The DNA here is from genome assembly GCA_045629485.1 of Pelobium sp. GTDB lineage: Bacteria > Bacteroidota > Bacteroidia > Sphingobacteriales > Sphingobacteriaceae > Pseudopedobacter. The sequence continues at coordinate 4,750 of JAZQRF010000150.1, forward strand.
ATACAGATTCCTGTTGGGTGGTTACAAAAGCATCGCCGGCAATTAACAAGCGGTCCGCCTCCCTAAATAAAGAGATATGGCCGGGCGAATGTCCCGGAGTTTCTATAAATCGCCAGCCTGGCATAATTGCATCTATGATTTCTTTAGAGACAGGTTTTACATTTTCCCCAAGCTGAATGGGATCTTTTGGGTAAACAAAAGACATCCAGCTCATCATTCCTCCGCCGGCCAAAGGGTCTGGTGGTGGGTAGGCAGACATTCCTCTTAAATACGGTAATTCCATTGTATGAGCATATACCGGTACCTTCCATTTATTCAGCAAGGCATGTATTGCGCCAATATGATCGAAATGCCCGTGGGTAAGGATAATCGCTGCTGGTGGCCGCCCGTCGAAGAGCTCCTCAGCCATTTTTATGATCTTACCATGGCTCCCTTGTAATCCGGCATCTATTAATATCCATTCATTCTCCGAAACTTCAACCATGTAAATATTTACAAATGCAATTCGTAGCCTCCAAACCCCATCTGTTACTTTTTGATAATCTTTTGTTGCCATTTATTTATTTCCTGTAGATGTTAAACACTGCTTTTATTGATTTGTCTTTCACACAATTAATCTGATTTATCATTACAACCTTCAAACCATAAATTGGTTCATTGGATAAATACTCCATTTATTCGTTAAAAACACGGATTTTAAATCGTTAAACTACATATTAAATCACCTCAGCCCAGTTAACAACTACTAAGGAAGATTACTGACCTCTAATTGCCTCTAATCGAAAAAGGCTTCCTTACGGATGGAATAAAAATTGCAAAGTAAAAACTACCGGCATACAAAACGGTTAATATGGACAAAATTAACTAAGCGACTGGCAAAGAATACTGGTTGGAGAAGCACCAGTGGAATTTTTATTAGAGGTTTTTATACGAACGGTTATTATCTACTTCGTTTTACTCATCGTTTTAAGATTAATGGGAAAACGGATGACCGGTCAGCTCACCATTTCTGAGATGGCAGTAATGATTACCCTCGGGGCAATTGTTCCGCACCTATGCAAATTCCCGATCGTGGAATTGTTTATGGTATTATAATCCTTATTTGTGCGCTTATTTTCCAAAGAGGCCTGAACTATCTTGGTTTTAAAAGCAGCAAGGCCGAGACCTTTATACAAGGCGAAGAAAGCGTATTAATAGAGGATGGGGTATCAAGGGTAAAGGATATGAATAGAGCGAAGATTTCCCGGCAACAATTATACGCCTCTCTTCGAAACGCTAATATCTATAACCTCGGAGAGGTAGAACGGGCATACCTCGAAGCCTGCGGGCTGATCAGCATCTTTAAATTTAAAGAACCCAAACCCGGCCTTCCCCTATTCCCTGCTCCTGATAAAGAAATTCAACCGCAGACCAAACCAGCAGAGTATTGCTTTTTGTTTGCCAAAGTTGTGGCAAAACGGCTAAAGAACAGGATGCCAATCAGGATTGCATTAATTGTCATCATCACGAATGGATTAAAGCTATATATCCATGAAATCATACGAAATACACATCGAAGACCTAAAAAGGATATTTTTGGGAGAGTTTCCTCCTATAGTGTTAACACCACTCACTAAAAGGTGTTAACACTCCATTATGCTTCACTGTAAGTTTATACAATCTCAACCCGCGTACCAGATTTCATTGCTTTATAAATCGCCTGAAGAATTTTAACATCTTGCCTTCCCATTTCACCAGGAACAGGTGTTGCTCTTTTATCTTTTATTGCCCTGGCAAAATCATCCATCTGTAATGCCTGCTGATTAACCTGCTCGAACTCCATTTTCCCATTGGAAGTTTCCCCGGAAATCCCTCTATAGGCATAAGCTGGCTTAAGCTCAAACCATCCTTTTTCTGCATCACCACGCAGTAGATTTTGTCCCTCAGAATAACTGCATTTACATTCTGCGATAATACCTCCCGGAAATTCCATTTGCCAGGTTAAAGATTCTTCTACCTCTTTAAAGGTTTCTTTGTCTGTTTTAGGTCCTTCGGTCGCTGTTACGGCAATGGGCTCCAGTCCTGTAGTATAACGGGCAGCCTGTACACAATAGATCCCTACATCCATAAGCGGCCCGCCGCCGGCTAGTTCTTTATCCAGCCTCCAGCCACTGGTACTTCCCATACCATGTTGGGCTTTTAGCGTCTTTACTTTTCCAAAAACCTGCTCCTGTCCTAGCCGCATGACTTCCTTATTATAAGGCTCAAAATATAGCCTGTAGCCAATAGACAACATTTTGCCCGCCTCTTTACAGGCAGCAATCATTCGGTCGCAATCTTTTACCGTTACTGCCATTGGTTTTTCACAAATCACATGCTTCCCTGCTTTTGCAGCCCTTATCGTATATTCGGCATGCAGGGCATTCGGCAACACCACGTAAACGATATCAATAGCAGGATTGTCTTTTATGCTATCAAAATTCTCATAGTTGTACACATTTTCCGAAGGTATATCATAATCTTTTCGCCACTTATCTATTTTATCCGGAGTACCGGTAACTATTCCTGCCAAATAGCAATCCTGTGTTTCTTTAAGCGCTGGTGCCAGCTGCCCTTTACTATAACTTCCCAGGCCAACAAGTGCAATACCCAGCTTCTTTTTTGCCTGCCCGGCTTTTTGTTTTTCTTCTGCCGAGCGGTGATCTGTAGAACCGCAGGAAGCAAATGAAGAAAGACCCGCAAAGGCTAAGCTTCCTAACCCAAGAAAAGAAACCTGGACCACAAATTCTCTTCTCGAATAAAGCCCCCGACCTGTTTGAACATGTTTTTTCATAAGCGTTTTTTTTGGTATTTAACTGATAACTACAATAATAATGCAATTTAAATTTAGAAAGGTGATGCTCCTGTACAAGAAGGGCCTTATCCCACTTCCCTAAAATACCTCTCTAAAGCATCTTCAAGCGTTGGCAGTAAATTACCCCGCTTACTTTTCAATACACTATACTTAGGTCTTAAAGCTATAAATCCTGCATTCTGGAAAGGTTCATTAACGATTAGGGATAGACGGGCGCCTTTGTATTTTGCAACCGAAGCCGCAAAGTTTGCCGGGCTGGTTTCACCCGAATTAGCGAGGTGCCAGATACCTCTTTCATTATCAATTAATAAATCCAGGCTCACATTTACCAGATCCGGAACGTAAGTAGGTGATACCTTTATATCGCCGGGAGCAGCAAACGTTTTTTCATTGTCTAAATGCGTGGCCACTGCATGAAGAAAATTATATTTATCCCATGGACCAAAGAAAAAGCTGCTCCTCACAATTAAAGCATCCGGGTTATGATATTGTACCAGCTTCTCAGCGGCTGCTTTACTTTTTCCATAAACATTCAATGGATTGATCCGGGCATCCTCGTCATACGGTTTATCTGTATCACCATCGAATACCAGATCGGTAGAAAAAGTAAGTAATTTGATATGGTATATTTCACAAAGCACTGCCAGGTTTTTACAGGCCTGTGCATTGGTTAAAAAGCATGCTTCTCTTTCCGCCTCTGCATCGTCTACCCTTACAAACCCGGTTGTATTGATGATAGCCCAGGGCTTTTTCTCTCTAATCACCTCCTTTATCTGCTGTACATCTAAAACATCCAGCTCATTCCTGTCCAGAATTTCGTAGTGCAAATCTCTCTGCTCGCATATTTTCGCAAAAGCAGTCCCCAGTGTTCCAGTCTTTCCAAGAATAAGTATTGGTGGGCAATGAGGTCTTGTTTTCTTCTTAACCGCAATCTCTCCATAAATAACCCTGTCTTCTCTCTCCCACCATCCACCGCCGCATAAAACAGGATGATCATAATCCAGATTTTGCGCAATACATTTAAGCATTTGCGCAACGGCCGAAGGCCGCGGTCTGCCTGATCGTATATCAAAAGTACCTGGTTCATAATTCCCCCTGGGTTGGGTAAGCAGCTTGTCCCAGCCAAAAGAACCCAGTAAAGCCCATGAGGTAACTGCCTGTATGTTTACGCCCTCTGTCTCCAGCTTTAATGCCGCCTGGTAGATAAAATTAAACCAACGCAGCTGTTCTTCCCTGCTGCAATGAAGGTGTACTTCTGTGATAGCCACAGGCAATCCGTATCGCTCCCAGGCCTCTTTCAAAAGAACGTATGGCCCTGTCAGGCTAGCTTTATCAGACCTTACCACTTCAACATCAGCATAATGGTGTCTGCCATTGCCTCCATGTGTATGTTCAGGATATGAATTTAAATTTTCGTCGATAAATCGTTCGGAAGTAATATAATAGTTGAAGCCAAGAATATCTGGCGGATAAGGATTGTCTAAGAAAAATTGCAGGTCTATTCTATTCACCCCTGATGACAATAAATAATCCCATAAGGGATGAGTTTCATTTACCTTTCCGCAAAGTAAATCTATGCTTAACCATCTGCGCTGGTTTTCAAAATCTGCCTGGTAGCTTAAAAAAGGAGTACTGTGTATTTTGCCCAGGTCTTCTGTAAGCACTAGCTTTGCCACAGGGTTAATTTCCCTGATAGCCCGCATGGCCAATACAGTGGCTTTGCATTCATTCAGCAGGATGCTTAAAAAGGTTTGAGCATCTCTGCCGTGGGGAGCCCACAAACCATATAAGCCACAAAAACGAGCAGTCGTAAGCGGTTCGTTAACCGGTGTGTAATAATTGATCCAGGGGAATTTGGCTGCCACCTTCGCGGCATAAGCTGCCAAGCCATAGGCAAAAGAATCGTCGGTGATATCCACATACGCTGGTCCGCTGCCGTGATGCACCAAACCGGCTATTACCTCAATTCCTTTACCCTTGAAAAAAAGTAGTTTTTTCTTAATCTCGGCCCAGTGAATAGCTGTATTGGTTTGAGGCGAATATTTTTCCCATAGTATTGGGTAGCGTATCTTCTTAATCCCTAAACCGGCAATTAATTCCAAATCCTCCTGACGGTGGTAATGCCCTGAATATTCCAGCTGATCGAAGTATTGTTCGCCAACTTTATTAATCGTACACTCAACCCCGCCCCAGACTTCCATTTTCGCTTATTAAGATTGATGATGATGACTTTGTTATATGATCACTGGTATCCTTCTTAGTGATGATCTTAAATGTAGTTAAAGCCTGTGCAACCACCTGGTCCATGTTATAATATTTATAGGTACCAAGTCTTCCTACAAACCAGGTATTGTCTAGCCCGGCCGCCAATGCCTGGTATTGTGCGTACAATGCTGCATTATCCTCTTTAGGAATTGGATAATACGGGTCGCCATCGGCTTTTGGAAATTCGTAAACAATAGAAGTTTTATGATGTTTTTGCCCGCTCAGGTGTTTAAACTCGGTAATTCGGGTGAAAGCATAATCATTCGGATAATTTATAGTTCCCGTTTCCTGAAACTGCTCCTGATCATGCGTCTCGAACTTAAAATCAATAGAGCGGTACGGAAGCTTGCCGTAACAATAGTTAAAATACTCATCTACCGGACCGGTAAATACCAATCGCTTATAAGTAATCCCATTCATAATTTCCTTATAATCTGTATTCAGCATGATCTTGATATTAGGATGATCAAGCATCTTTTCAAACATTTTAGTATAGCCATGCAAAGGCATGGCCTGGTAGGTATCTGTAAAATATCTGTCGTCTTTATTGGTTCTTGTTGGTACACGGGCTGTTACAGAGGCATTAAGTTCCGAAGGATCCATTGACCATTGCTTACGGGTGTATCCTTTAAAGAATTTTTCGTACAGCTCTCTTCCTATCTTGCTTACCACTACATCCTCAGAAGTACGAATATGCTCTACAGCTTCTGCCCTTTCGGCAAAAAAACCTTCTACATCATCAGAACTCAGGTGGAGTCCATACATCTTATTGATGGTGGTGAGGTTAATCGGCATAGGCAATAGCTGTCCGTCTATACTGGCTAAAACCCTATGCTGGTAATTTCTCCATTCGGTAAACTGCGATAGGTAATCAAAAACCTCTTTGCTGTTGGTATGAAAAATATGAGGCCCGTATTTATGCACCAGAATGCCTGCCTCGTCGTAATGATCGTAAGCATTTCCGGCAATATGATTCCTTTTATCAATGATCAGCACTTTTTTATTGGCTACATTTGCCAGCCGCTCTGCCAATACGCTTCCTGCGAAACCGGCACCTACTATTAAATAATCGAACATATCTAACTGGCTATTGAAATATTACGTTTATTATTTAAAGTGCTTACCATCAGCTGCTGCATTTGCTGGCAGGTGCTGTCCCACGAATTCCCCTCGAGGAAGGCATCAACCTTTTTAAGCCATTCATCTTTGGAAGCAGCAGTTAACTCTGTTTCTATCGCTTTGATAAAGGCTGCAGCATGATCTCCAATATGAACCAGTTTATTTACACCGTATGGTTTTACCACATCGCGTATAGCCGAAGAAACCACCGGAATTCCGGCCGCTAAATACTCCGGTGTTTTAGTAGGACTGATAAAACGGGTTGATTCATTGAGCATGAATGGTATAAGAGCAACATCCCAACCAGCTAAATACGCGGGCAGTTCTTTATAACTTCGTTGACCCGTATAATGAATGTTTTTATTTTGAGGAAGTGTTGCAGGGTCGATCTTAACTACCGGGCCAATTAAAACAAACTGCCATTGGGGTTTTTCATCTGCCATGGTACGGATCAGTTCGATATCAAAACGCTCATCAATTACACCGTAAAAACCAATTTTAGGGCCCTTAATTTTTTCCTGATCAGCCGGTTGAGCAGTTATGTTTCTGGCTTGCTGAAAATGTTCTTTTTCTATGCTACTCGGGAAAGGATGAATATTGGCATGAAGGTGTTTTTTTGCCTCGTATAAAGAATGGCCGCCCGTAAAAACAATGTCTGCTTTGCGCAGGAGTTTTTTCTCTAAGGATTTCAGTTCTTCCGGGGCAAACTTAAAGGCTGAAAGTTCGTCCATACAATCGTAGATGGTGAGCTTTGGAGTAAACTTATCAGTAAAAGTTAAGGCCATCGCGGTATAATACCAGAAGGCAAAATCTTCCAGATCCTTTTGTGACAGGAAGTTATCCAGAAACTCCGTCAATAATGCATCTATTTCTATTTTGTTTAATCCTGTGGGTAAATGAGGCGTACAAACCCAAAGTCCGGGTAGCTTTTTGTCTACAGAAAAATAAGGTTGTTCTGCATCAAAAACAGGTTCTTCAATAAAATACGTTTTCATGTATTTAGCGAACCTGCTCAACAGGTGCTGGGGGCGCTGGAAAACAAAGTCCCATCTTAAATGAGAAAAGCATAGTAAATTCTCGGGTAGTGTTTTATTGATGTTTTTCATAGGTGGATGATTAGCTGTTATGTTATATTTTTTTTTCAGTATGATGTTGCTTTACCTTTATGTTCCCAATGGTCTTTGATTATCTTACCATCAGGGTCTTCTTTTAGCCTACGGGCAAAACGTTCGCCTTTGATATTCCCGGATCCCTCTTTTCTACCCATAAATAATAAAATTGGACGCCCTTCTTCATCTGTTTTAAATAACAGATCGTACCTTTGAAATTTAGTTTCTATTGTAGCAGAAGGCTCGTAAAGCTTGTTCATTATCTTCATAATTGGTTCTCCGAGTTTCATATTATTATTTATTGCTAGTTATCAATTGCATCCGCTGTTTCGGCTTTGGTCTTACCTTTCCTGATGAGCACCCAGCCTGCGATAACCATTATTACAGAAAGGAGAGTAAAACCGAGATCCCATAAGTGATAATTGGGTGAAAATTCTTTCACATGATGCAGCTGAAACAGATGATGGTTCAGCAAGCCCTCTACAAGGTTAAAAATCCCCCAGCCTAATAATAGTCCTCCCCCAAAAATCCGCTTACCTACGAGGCTTTCTCTCTTTTTTATCAGCTTGTAAAGCATCAGGATTCCTATAAAAGTCACGGCAAGGGTAAAGAAGTGAAAGATGCCGTCCCAAAACATGTTTAAACTTTTAGCCACCAAAGTCACAGGCGGTACGATATTCGAAAGCATCTCATGCCATTGCAAAATCTGGTGTAGAACAATCCCGTCTATAAATCCTCCCAAACCAATACCCAATACTACAAATGCAGATGCATAGGGTAAGGTGGTCGGTAAAACGATAGTTCTGTTTTTAAGGATCGCGTTGTAATACAAGTAAGCGATGAGTCCTCCTAATACAACAAATGGCAGAAATAACTGCAATAGCAGTGAAGCACTCGCACTATTAACAATTGCACTTTTAACAGGCCTGTTGCAAGTTACGCAAGCCACGGCCTCCTGGCTTCCTGTACATAGTAGTAATAGTATTCCTATAAATAATCTTTTCATAGCAAATCTTAAAGTGCCCGTCAGCCGGATAATCCTTAGACTTTTTGATAAGCGAAGGGAACAGATATTCAATAGGGCAGCGCCTATTGAACTCCATCCTGTTTTCATAAGTAGGCATCATAGAAAGTCAAAGCTTATGCCTACCGGCTAACGCTCATTTTTATCGCGAAGGGCTAGCTACAATAGTTGGTATCTTTCCACCTATTTTTATTATCAATAAAGGTCAAAATGGAGATTTCCAACAGTTTCTTGTGAGTCCTATAGATCTATAGGAATTTAATCAGGTGTTTTCCTCCAATAAAAAACCGTATTACTACCCTTAAAAATAAGTAGTTTCCAAAGGTTTTCTATATTCATCCCGTGGTCACCCAAACAGACAGACTGTAAATAAATGACCTGCTTTTTATTCACTTTAAGGAAAATCAGTTTACAGTCGGCTTGAGGTTGGGAGGATATGAGTTATCGCATCCACAAATACATCATAAGAACGATAGCCTGTCATCATGATCTTTTTTTCCTGGTAAGCTAGTGTCACGGTAGGGAAACGGCCAACGTTATCAGACTTCACTCTTTGTAGATCATTACGAAAAGCAGATCTGCTGCTTTCATTATTATAATCCTTTAGAAAATCATTCAGATTAAATAACTCAGGGAGTTCGGCGGCAAGTTGTTCAGCAACAAAAACCAACACCTCAGGTTTTGCTATATTTTTCCCATCAAGCATCGCTGCTGCTGATACGAATTTAAAATAGGCAGCTCCTGCAGCAGGAGATTGTAGTGCAGCGGTCTTAACAGCGATGCAGGCAGGGTACGAAGAAGAAGGCGGGTCTGTTGCCCATAAGGCATCGTTAATTTCGATACCGGTTTGACGGCTGGCATCCATCCAAACAGGGCCCAGTTGTGACGCTTTGCTTACGTTGTTTAAGGGATCGATAAAGCTATTCCAATCTTTAATTAAACCGCCCATACAATAATTTATAGAAGCAAGTTCATAAAAATCAGCCTGCACTTTAAGAAGTTCTGGAAGCAGTGCCCAGCTCCAGCAACATAAAGGATCGGTGTAGAAAACTATTTCTACCCGATCCATTGAGTTTAGAGGATTGATATTATTTAGACTTTTTAGTGGATTGGTCACTTTTTTCTTCTGAATAAGTACTCCATTGCATATCAGCCATAGGAGTAGCAGATTTTACTTCCGTACTGCGTTCTTTGCTTAAAGCTTCATTCGCTTTTTTTACTGTTGTCTCTGTACGGTCTGTTCCTTCAGGTTTCACATCCAGCAAACCGTTAGTCGTGGTAACATGCTGTAACGGATCTTCTATGTATTGCCACTTTTCTCCTAACTGGGAGCTGTCTCCTTCGTTCCATGGGCCTTTGGCATCCTGGCCGGAAGACATGTTAAAATACAGGTTACTGTATCTTGGGTCGCTTTGCAATACTGCAGGCGGGAAATTAGGCTGAATAGTCGCTAAGGCTGCTTCGAATTGCTGGTAATGCGCTACCTCTCTTGTCATTAGGAAACGCAGGGTTTCTTTAACATATGGGTCATCGGTAAACTTTATCAAATATTCATAAGTCAATTTAGCTCTTGATTCTGCAGCAATATTTGATCTTAAATCTACAGTTAAATCCGACATTGCATCCACATAAGCAGCTGTCCATGGAATACCATTACTGTCGGTTAGCATTGGCCCACCGCCGGATATTACCCCAAACTGCGGATTCACCATCGCCTCGTGGATATAGCTCTCTTTTGCTGATTTACCACCCAGCACCTGCATGATCTCGTCACTATCTGCGGCATCTTTCAACTCGCCATTTACTCCACCTAACAGCATTTGTATGGTTGCACCCACAATTTCCAGATGGCTAAACTCTTCGGTTGCGACATCCATGAGCAGGTCATACTTATCCGGGTAAGGATTTTTACAGCCAAAGGCCTGCACAAAATATTGCATGGCAGCTTTCAGCTCTCCGTTACCTCCTCCAAACTGCTCTAATAGCAGACGGGCAAAACGCGGATCGGGTTGAGAAACCCTGGCGTTAAATTGTAATTCTTTTACGTGATAGAACATATGTTTATAAAATTAGATAGATGAAATTCTTTTAATAAACGGTTTTCCAATACCGCTTTTATTTCTATTCAAAATTCGGACCAGTACATAAGTGAGTATATAAACTAGCTAGTCTTCGTTTGGTTTGGAATGCAGCAGGCCTGCAGAAACCTGCAATTCGCCTGTTTTAAAATCTATAATTCCATTCTTTTCTTCCTCAATATTGGTGGCCTGGGTATAAACGTCTCCGGCAATCGGGCGTTTTCTTAATTCCTGTTTAAACAATTTTATTTGCTTTTCCCTTTCTGCTACATCCTGTGGCCCGCCATAGTCGGCAAAACCAAAGCCGCCCCATTCGCTCACCAGTAAGGGTACTTGTTTCCGATAAAAAAAAGGGTCGCCAACTACGAGAGGGAATGCTGCAACATCTTCGATTTTTCCTTCTACCAGGCTATCCAGCAGGCTTACCCAACGTTCTGTTTCCGCAGTATATAAGTGAGCTGTCAGCAAATCGCTTTTCAAGCGTCCTTTATAGGAGATATGCTGCCAGCCGTCATTATCAACTACCAAAAACTGCGGGTGCGCCAGTTGCATAAAGTGATAAGTATCAATGATATAGTTTCGAGTATCTGCATTCGTTGCAATATCCTGTGCCCCCCAGTCCTCGTTATATAAACTCCAGATCACTACAGATGGATGGGTCTCTATCAGCGCCAGCATCCGCAACAGCTCTTCCTTATGATTCATCCTGCTTTTATGGCTCGAGCTGTGTGGGCTGGGCACTTCTAACCATAATAAAAGGCCAAGTTTATCAGCAAGCTTGTATATTCGTGGATCTACCCCGGCTATGTGGATCCGCACCAGGTTACAGCCCAGCTTTTTCATGGCAAATAGGTGTCTTTTAATTTCTTCGTAGCTTGCCGTACCTGGCTGGTATAAAATACCGTCTAAATAAACTTTTTTATTATTAAGGTAGATGGTTGCTCCCCGGGCTTCGATCTTGCGCAGACCAAAGTGTGTTTCTATCTCTGCAACATAGCCATTTGAATCTATCAGCTGGGCCACCAGCCTGTATAGGTGCGGCGACCCGGGCGACCAATGGTGTGCATCCGGAATTTCCATCACCAGCCTTTGCTCCTTTTGACCGACACCAAGTAAAAGCTGGTATTCATCAACCGCTATTGGTTCTAAACAGTCTTTCGTTTTATGAAATACCTTTAGCCGGATGGTATAGGACCCCGGGTCGTGAATCCTGGGTGTTAAATTAAATCTCACCAAATTATCTTCCACCACACTTATTACCCCTACCCGCGAGCGGAGCCTGTTCCGCTCTACCGTTTCCAGCCATATGCTTCTTACCGCACCGGTATAGGTGTGATACCAGATACCACCGCGTTTATATACATGTGATTCCTGCTTCCCACGTGGGATATCCCCATCCATACTTACTGCTATCCTTACGGTTAAGCGGTTCACAGGCTGTAAAATAGATTCATCTAATTCATAAGAGAAAGAGGTATACTCGCCATAATGAATTTTCTCTCCGTCGATAGTTTTAAGATGAATGCCATTGAGCCACACCTGTGTTTCGTAGCCGCAGGCACCGAAAGTAAGCTGTAACTGAGATTGTGGACCAGGTTCCTGCTCCTGTTTAACCGGGCTCGGAAAATCTCTTTCATACCATACTACATATTTGTCATACCACGAATTTTCAGAATGTAAGCCATCCCTGATATGTTCTTCCACACTACCGGGCCAGTGGGCAATATATTCGTATTCGTGATGGAGAAACCAACTCTCGCGAATACCTAAATCTTCCGGGTCAACAGAAAACTTCCACTCTCCATCTAACAGGATATACGAATTAGGCCTGATGACCGCTCTCGGTAAGGGGCTGATGTAATTTTCATCATTGTCTTCGTCTTTACTTTTAGACAAGCCATAATTCGGGTGTGAGTTGGGATCTATCATAAATAATTAGGATTATATTTTAAATTTAACAGCACTTATTGTAGCACTTTCAAAGCCTATGCCACACCCATCTCTTAATCAGTCCTTATTCTACCCTGCCATAGTACCTTAACAACAGGCCCCCTCTCCTCTCACCTGGCAAATAATTACGTCTTTTATCAGGATAGCTTAAATGATTGGTATGATATATGCCTTTTACACTTTACATCTAAAAAACATCTATACTATGTTAGCAATGAATTACCGTGGTCCGCTTCGTGTACGAGCCGACCAAAAGCCCTATCCCGAAATCCTGCATCCTGAGGATGCCATTGTCCGGGTTACCAGATCATGCATCTGCGGATCTGATTTACACTTGTACCAGGGTATGGTGCCCGATACCCGGGTAGGTTCAACCTTCGGACACGAATTCGTGGGTGTAGTTGAACAAATTGGCCCGTCTGTAGAGAAATTAAAAGTGGGAGACCATGTATTGGTACCCTTTAACATTGCCTGCGGCAAATGTGCTTTTTGTAAGCAGGAGCTGTATGGTAACTGCCACGAATCCAATCCCGAAGCCACAGCTGTTGGCGGGATATTCGGTTATTCACATACTGCAGGTGGCTACCACGGCGGCCAGGCCGAGTATGTACGTGTGCCATACGCTGATGTAGGCCCTACGGTCATTCCACCGGATATGGATCCGGATGATGCCGTTTTGCTTACTGATGTATTGCCTACCGGTTACCAGGCAGCAGAAATGGGTGGTATCCAAAAAGGAGATACTGTTGTTATTTTCGGGGCCGGACCGATAGGGATTATGGCTGCAAAGTGCTCCTGGCTTTTTGGAGCGGGGCGAGTAATTGTAATAGATCACCTCGATTATCGCCTGGAATTTGTAAAAAACTATGCAAACTGCGAGGCCTATAACTTTAAATCTATGGACGACCCTGTTGTATTTCTTAAAAAAGCAACGGACTGGCTGGGTGCCGATGTATGTATTGATGCCGTGGGAGCTGATGCTGCCGGAAGTGCCCTGCACACCATTACCGGTAAAAAATTATTGATGCAGGCCGGCTCCGCTATTGCTTTACACTGGGCCATCAACTCGGTTAAAAAAGGCGGCATCGTATCTGTTGTTGGCGTTTACGGACCAACCGGAAATTTAATCCCAATCGGTAATGTGGTAAACAAAGGAATTACCATCAGGGCGAACCAGGCATCTGTAAAAAGACTGCTGCCTAAGATGATCGAACATGTACAAGCCGGCAGAATTGACCCTAAGGCTATCATTACACACCGGGTTCCTTTAGAAGAAGTGGCAGAAGCTTACCACATTTTCAACAACAAACTCGATAATTGTATTAAAACTGTTCTAATACCACCATCAGCAAGAACATAAAGGAAAACATCATGAAAAAGAATATCATCAATCCAGAGCATATTAATGGATGGGGCATAGATGCCGACGAGCAGAACGACCCCACCTATCCTATGAAACATAGAACTAACGAAGATCATAAAGGTTATCATTGGGAAAGGCCTGAACAACAACCCGTAAACATTGAGGTCCTGCACTCTAACGAGCGACCAAATGTATCGGCTGTTTTTGGGACAGCTACCCCTCCTTCCGGCCTAAGCGGGATGATCAGGAGAGAAGCTTTTAAATACAGCGAATCCAGTTTCGCACACTGGTTGCCGCTTATTCTCGCCGATCGGATTAACGTTATAGAGGGAATCGTAGACGACATCAAAAAAGGTCACTTTCCCAATATATTTGCCGAGAAAGGCTTAGGCGCCGAATGGAAGTATAACCGTAAGGCATTTACCAGAAAAATAATAACCGGGGCTTTTATTGCAGCTGCAACTGTTTCTTTGCTGGTTCTGGCAAAAAAGCGGAAGTAGAATATTAAGATCCCCTTTTACTATTTTAGAAGCGGATGAAGCAGACCATACTCCATCCGCTTCTTTATACCCATTGTAAATGGAAATACATCAGATTCTAAAGCGTACTTACCCTTAAAAATCGTGTGCTTACCTTCAATGGCAATATTTCGAATAATGAACCAATTGCATACTCGCAGTAAAAATGGAATCAAAATTGCTTTATCCCCATGACATCTAAAAAATAATATATTTTATCAAAAACCTTTAAAAAACAAAAATTATGGCAAATTCAAAAAAAAATGCAGACATGCCTAACGAACATCTTCACGAACTATTCGTTGATGGATTAAAAGATATCTTAGGCGCAGAAAAACAATTATTAAAAGGATTAAAAAAGATGGCCTCTAAAGCCAGTAGCGACACTTTAAAAGCTGCCTTTGAAGAGCACCATACCCAAACAGAGGGACAGATTGAAAGATTAAAACAAGTTTTTGAATCTGTAGGGCTGACAGCCAGAGGAAAAAAATGCAAAGCCATGGAGGGCTTGATTGAAGAAGCAGAAGAGATGATGGAAGAATTTGAGGAAGGACCAGTGCTGGATGCCGCTTTGATTTCTGCAGCTCAGAAAGTAGAGCACTACGAAATTGCCAGCTATGGCTGCCTGGCCACATTTGCGCAGCTGATGGAGCACACCGAGGCTAAAGAACTTTTAGGGGCCACATTGGAAGAAGAGAAAGAAACCGACCTTAAATTAACAGATATCGCTTTAAGCGAAGTAAATGTAACGGCATAGTACCATCTTTCTTTAGAAATTCATGGTTCGATAACGTGAACCATCAACACAGGCTGCTTCGCTCTTTTAAATGACAATATATTTAAACAGAGCGAAGCAATTTTGTTGAGAAACCTAAGCCCTCACTCCTCTTCACTATCCCTTTTCTTTATAGGAGCATAATCTTCGGCATAAGTAACCGCATACTTCAAACGCTCATCCAACTCCAGTGCAGAGATTTCCAGCTTGGCATGGATATCATCATAGCTGTTTTGCACTTTAAGTATGGATATAAGACCCAGGATATTAGCAAGGGGCCTGCGTAACTCGTGGGATTGGATAAAGGCTATTTTTCGTAATGATGCATTCTGCACCAATATTCGCTCTTCAAATTCTTTTCTTTCGGAGATGTCTTTCGCATTCATAGTCACCCCTATAATGTTTCGCTCTGCATCAAAGGCCGGGCTAAACGAGATACGCCACCATAATGTATTGCCATCATTATAAACTACTTTACGTTCTATAATGGTTGATTTTCCTTGTTTAAATGCTTTATCGCAATACTTTTCGTATAGAGCAACCATCGTAGCACTAATGATCTGCCTGGCATTCATGCCGGTTACCACCTTAACCTTACGGGTTTTATAAACAAAATTTGCAAGGCTATGGTTATAGGCAGTAATATCCAGCTTATAATCCAGCAGCATAAAACAATCATGAGAACTCTCAAAAATAGCTCTGAGTTTAAATGAGGAGCTGATCAACTCTTTCTTTTGTTCTTCTAAATCAAGCGCATGCTGCTTCAGCAACTGGTTATTGAGTTCCAATTCCATCAGGCGGTAAGCCTGTTTAGAAAGCACAGTAAGCACTTTCTGTTGTTTTTCGTCCAGCTGTTGTGGCTTATTATCCAGTACACACAGACTGCCTAAGATTTCACCGTGATCAGTACATAGAGGAGCGCCGGCATAAAACCTGATACCTGGACCTCCGATCACCAATGGGTTGTCAAAAAAGCGTTCATCTTCCAGTGCATCAGGAACAACCAGCAGACTGCCTGGTCTATCGATATGTCTGCAAAACGAAGTTGCAGTACTCGTCTTTTCAAAATCGGTTCCTATACGTAACTTTAAGAGCTGTGTCTCACCCACGATAAAAGTGATCAAAGCAATTGGAGTTTCGCAAACTTCAGCAGTAAGAGAAAGCAAATCTTTTAGCTCCTTATTATTGGTAAAATCTAATTTCGCGAAGTGTTCAACCGCCCCGGGTTTATTGAGTAATTCTCTGATCATTGAAATTCTTTAGCAACAAATGTATAAAAGTATTTTCTTAAGATTAAACATATAACGTACCATTTTAACAACTTTCTGTAATAATTTAACTGACTTACAATATAATTGCATCCAATTCTAAACCACGATAAATAAAAATAGTTTAAGCCTAAGAGAAATATACTACCTTCCAGAGACCTATGCCTTAAATCATATTATCTGGCTTAAGGTGCTGCGAGATTTCCGATGGTATATAGGATCCATTATAATTCCGAAGGTTCTTTCAAATCATTTTCTGCTAACGGGATCTTTTCCGCCTCGCACCACTCCCTGTCTTTAAGAATCATGCCGGCAATAAAAAGCGAGAAAAACTGGATGACCGCCACGGCAAATAAAGCGTACCTTAATGCAGCTTCGTCGCCAAAACAGAGCCCAATCATCATAAATAAGCCGCAACCAAACAAACGTCCGGTAAAGAGACCAATTTCGTGGCTAAAAATATAGCTTAGCTGGCTACGGCCCTCCTTTGTTGCTACACATTCTGTCACCCCTAATTGTATAGGAAAATAGGCAAGATCAAGCAAGGGTCTCGAGAACACAAGACAGGTAACAAAGAGAACCACTCCCAAAACGCTATACATGGTCATGTTTAAGAAAGCACCCAATACAAAGAGGAACAAACCTGCAGCAAAGATCTTCATCCAATGCTCTGCCCGGGCTTTACGGCCAACATACAGCATTACAGCCGATAACAAGGCCCCTGTTGCCTGTATAGCCCCTAAAGCCCCTCCGTTTCCTACAACTTTCATAATAAGCATCACCGGAGCGGTAATGATGAAGCCCTGGGAAACACCTTTAAAAACGGCCATGTACAACATCCGGGTCCACAGCCTGTGAAATTTAAAATAAATGAAACGGGCAGCGGGCGGGTTTTTATAACTTTCCCTGTTATTCATTAGGGAAGAAAGCAGGGTTAACAATATGACCAGGGCTGTAATGACATAATAAGCGTTTTCCACCTCGCCATTCAGCCATCGAAATTTTTGAACTGCGGCAATAAAATAACCCGCCAGCAGGGGCATCACAAATATAGGAGGCAGTAAAGAAAAATGTCTCAAGACCATAATAGTAATTCTCGTTATAGTCTTTGGTAGAAAACATAGCCAGGTAAACCCGGTTGGCCCAGAAAAAGCCATAGGAGAGTCCCATCGTAAAGCCGGTAATGGCCACCCCCGTGACATCCAGTTTGGGCAGTAGCATCATCACTCCCATCGAGAGGCCGCTCAAAATCATACCTGCTGCATACATACGGGCAACCAAAAAGTATTTTAAAAGATAAGCATTGATCATAAAGGTTAAGGGTATTCCGGTTCCCTGTGCCAGTTGAAAAAAATCACCAGGCTAACATCTGCCGAACTCCTGATATAAGCTCCTATAAATAGTTCGATAAGTGGTAAAACAAGCGCATAAATTAAATTGGTTTGCAGCAGCCTGTGCATCCCGGCAGGCTGAGTTTTGAAAAAATCTAATTCCGCCTGAAGCTTTTCATCCTTAGATCAGCTGCAGGTGAGGCCTGATTTGTATGGAGACCACATCACATCGTCGGGGTTGAGAAAGTGCATACAAAATAGCTCCCGCAACATCTTCGGCCTTCAGCATCTCCCCCTCTTCTTCCTGCCTGCGCTGATCATCCGGAGAAACCGGCTGCATATCAGTACCCGTCGCACCCGGTTCTATCAGGGTTACCTTCACGCCTGATGCTTGATTTATCTCTTTACGTAATGCCTCACTAAATCCCTGTATAGCAGCTTTGGTAGCTACGTAAACAGAGCTGCCTTCTTCCCTTACATCTGCACTCATCGAACCTATATTGACAATATGGCCCAGGCGATATTTTTTCATGCGTTCTATGGCATCCCTGCTACAGGCCATATACCCTAATAAATTGGTTTTCACGATATACTCCCAATCACTGTAAGCCCCCTCCTCTATAGACTGGTAGGCTAGTGCCGCATTATTAATAAGGATATCCAGGCGCTCGAACTGCTCGTCGGACTTTTTAAAGAGCTTTTGAATATCCTCTTCAGAAGATAGGTCTGCAATAATTCCTGCCAGGCTTCCCCCGATTTCGTTTTCTTTAAAATCGCCTAAGGCATCCTGCAGTTCCTGTTCGTGGCGCCCGCAAATGAGTACATGGTTTCCTAAAGAGGCCAGCAATAAGGCTGCAGACCGGCCTATACCAGTGGTTCCACCGGTAATTAAAATGTTCTTTCCTGTCAGTTCTACCGGAAGGTAGGCAGCTAATGCTTCATTTTTCAAGTTGTTCATATCATAGATTTTTAGATGTTCATTTTTATTTTACCAGGTGATCCTGATTTTCTGATTCCCGCTCAAGGTATATTCCAGGTGTCCCTCCTTTGTTAAAAAAGCCTCAGGAACTTCCTGTCTGCTGCCTTCCAGCTTCAGTTTCGCCGGCAGTGAATGGCTTTTATTTTTGATCACCATCAGCCGGAAGCTTAGCTGTTCGCTTCCAAATACCGTAAAGCTGACACTGTTCTTTCTAAAGACAGGCTTAGAAAAAGGATAATCGAGGTAAACCATAAAATCTTCATTTTTTATTTTGATATAATGCCTTGACACTACCCCAAAGCCCAGTCCGGCGCCATAAACTTCCTGCCCAATAGATCCTTATTGTTCCCATACATCGTGGATATCTTCAAGCGGTACCCACAACTTTGGATCCAGCTGCCCCGTCTTAACCTCTTCGGCAAGCATTTCATGCGGCAGCATCGGGGGATAATAATATACAGCCCTGTAGATCATAAAACGCAGATTCGGCCAGCAAGGCAGAAAAAAGCAGGTGAGAGCTATCTCCTTCGGCATGTAAAAAATAATCATGGATGGCGGCAAAAACTTCTGTCTCTTCGTAAACAGCAAAATATAGTGCATTGTTTAACGGAAACAACCCAAAGAAGGTAGGGAAGTTTTTCCCATAGCCATATTCGCAGCTCCATAAACATAAGTTTTTAAACAGGTTGGACAGCAGGAGACTGCTCAGCTTCCGGTAGCGTTCGTTCCTGGTTATTTTCCATAAACGCAACATCGCACCTGCAGAAAAAGCGGTATTGTTTGCCTGGTAAAAGATATCGAAACCATAATCCTCCAGGGTTTTGGCGGCCGCTTCCGCTTCTTTCAGGTATTGCTCTTTCCCGGTCAGTTCACAAGCCTGCAACATCACCAGTGCATAAATCCCTGCAACATTTGAAGGTTTTCCAACGCTTTATCTTTTATATCCAAATAATCATGGTATTGGGTTTCCGGTTTTGGAAGGTATCGATACAAACGGGCAAGTAAGGTGGCAAGCCAGTGGCTATTTCAAACTGATCCTGAGGATAATGTTCATCAAAAGCCACAAACGCATCAGCAATCACATATTCATTTCCAGCTGTTAAAGGCTTATTGGGGCTTTGGGGCAGAGAAAAACCCAACTCGGGCCAAAGGCCTCCCACAGTATCCGCTGCAGAAGTTTCGGTAGCTTCAAAGTAGGGACTGAGCGCTGTTAAGTTTTACAAATATAAAAGGGAGCCAGTCTTTGACTCAGCGAGACTAAGATAGAGCAGTCCAGTACGTGTACCCAACTGGCGAACCGGTATGTCGCCTTTTACCCGCTGAGGTTGTTTGTTTCCCAACACCAGGATATCTCTGGGCCAAAATGGGATATATAGCAAATCTGCTGGCTTTAAACTTAGGGTATACCTTAAAACAGGATGATTCGTATCCGGAAAGTCCAGTAGGAGCATATAGTTACCAATCGATGGATGGAACTGAATACGCAGCTCTGTTTGCCCTTCCACGATATTTTTTACCTCCAAATCATTCCCCGGAGCAAAGGCTGTCCGGAAGGCTACTTCCTCTTGTCCGGTTTTACCAGCCAGTATCCATAGCGATTCTCCGGTTGATTTAAGCTTATAGGTATAACCATTATACTCTTTAACATACAGATCGGCTAAGGCATTCGCCAGCTGCATTACACTGGCTACCCCTCAGGGGGATAAGGTATCTTCTTTCATCATATCACCTATATTTCATCTCAAAAGAAACAATATTTATTCCATGTCTTCAAAACTGCCTGCTAATACTGTTTTTATAAAAGTTTCCAGTACTAAAAAGCGATAACTACCTATTTCTACTTAAACTAAACCGGTAATTCGCGTTAAAAAATCAGTAGTATTAGTACATAAAACAGTACTTCACCCCTATTTTTTGGTCTCGTATGTGAGTTACAGAGAATAAGAAAACATAGCTTTATGAAAAAGACCAATTTATTTATCATGTTGCTTTTGGGAGGCAGCATCATGTTTACCTCCTGGAAGGATAATGATGATGACCATACCCTGGACAACCAAAATTTTGTAAGCAGGGCATCAAGCAGTAATCAATTGGAGGTCAATGCCGGGAACCTGGCTATTCAGAAGGGAAGCCATGCCGATGTGCGCCATTATGGTGAACATATGGTGACCGACCATAGCACCGCCGGAACCGAACTCTCTGCTTTAGCTTCAAGAAAAGGATGGCAGGTGAGTACCACCCTGCTGCAGCCGCACCAAAACCTGCTAAACGAACTTACGCCATTGAGCGGAGAAACATTCGACAAGACCTTTGCCAGGATCATGGTACAGTCGCACCAGGAAGCCGTTTCGCTTTTCGACCAGGCATCCCGCGATGATGGGGTACCCGACATGGAGCTTCGTAACTGGGCAGGCGGGAAATTACCCACTTTAAGAGTACACCTGGGAGAAGCACAAGAATTAAACGCTACAATTAATCCATGATGAGAGAACGGAAGTAAGCTACCGGAGGTTAAACGTGAACATCCAAACGGGGCTTTCTTCCCGTTTCTTTAAATTAATATGAAAACAGCATTAGAACCCTATGTTATAGATTTCCTTTTATGGCGGGGATATCAATACTTTTTAATTCAAACCCACACCTGCCAGGACCTGTCGACCTCTGTTTTGCTCCAACCTTGTTTTGTGAAGCCTGATAAAGAAGGTGATGAGGTGTATGTCGATATTTTAAAACGTCATTACGTGGTAGAAAATGAGGGGCATAAAGAATGGATGTGGGTAAACTTCCCCGACTATGAAATTGTTAATCTAAGAATATGGCAGATCAGGCATTATACCAGCACTATTTCACCCAATTGATCTTCCAGGGAGCATAACAGTATTAAACATTTACATCAACCATAAAACAATAAAACCATGAAAAACAAATTTTTAAACATCATCACAGGGCTTGCAGTTACCGGGTTGGTAATAACAGGCTGTAATTCTAACAACCGTACACCTGCCGACTCTGATGCGGCAGACACCACAGACACTACAGACCGTACTTCTACCGAAGGCAGTCTCCCTGACACCAGTGCCATGTATAATGAAGGTGATCCTGACGGAGTTGGAAGAACAGGAACTGGTGAAGAAACAGGTACTGGTACCGGAAGAACCGGAACCGGTGGAACAGGTTCCGGTACAGGAACAGGTGGAACGGGAACAGGTAGAACGGGAACTGGAACTGGTACAGATACCGGAACGGCCAACAATAACAATAGAAACAATTTTTAACGCATTTAATTTAATCTTATGAAATTTATCAGCAGAAAATCACATGCGGTATTAGACTACTTATCTGCCATTATCCTCATCGCCGCACCATTCATTTTTGGCTTCGAAGGAACCGCGAAATGGGTGGCCATCCTCGTGGGTGCCATGATCGTTGTAATGTCTATGTTCACAGATTACGAAGGGGGCTTTATGAAAGCGATACCCATGTCGGCCCACCTCACTTCAGATGTGATTGTGGGGATATTCCTTGCCGCTTCTCCATGGCTATTTAATTTTAGCGCGCAGGTTTATCTTCCACATCTGATTATGGGGATCCTCGAGGTTGGCGCAGGATTGTTTACCGTTAGTAAATCTCAGCATACCAACACACATTTAGCTTAATTATTTCTCCTTTAAAAAAAATAGATATGGAAGATCAACATGCGGCCCATAAAGAAGGACCAGTAGCCAGAAAAATAGAAGAACAAACGGCAAAATTGCCCTCAGACCTGTATTTATGGACAGCTGTAGCTGCCATGGGCGTTTCTCTTTCTTTAAAGTGCCTCGGACAAAAGCATACCGCATTGTTTGTTGGACAATGGGTAGCGCCGTTTTTACTCTTCGGTATTTACAATAAAATTGTTAAAACCGAAGGTCACGATTAGATTGCCCCTTTTTTACAATCCGCAGGCATGGTATCTACCATGCCTGTTTTTCTATCTTCATCCTGCCTTTTAGCCAGCGGGACTCATTATCTGCCACCATTAAATTAAAACATGCTATGGAAAACAAGACTAAAGAAAATCAACAGGAGATCAGAAAGCCTGATGAGGATATTATTGAAGGCGCCTTAACCACCGACCAGCTGGAAAAGCTGCAACCGGATAAGGACGAAGAGAAAAACACCAATAAGCACCAGGCCGGGACCCCGCCCCTAACCGACGTCGACAAAGGAGAAGGGCATGCGGATGCTTAAGCAGGCAGAAGCTTTTTCTATTACTACAGGAATAGCCAAACAGTCTATTCTTGTACATCACTTTAGCAGGGCAGCTTAAACCAAAATTCAGAACCTTCGCCTTCTTTACTGTCGACCCCAATAGTTCCCTGGTGTGTTTTCACGATTTCTGAAGCAATAAATAAGCCCAGCCCTAATCCCTGGAAAGTATCTTTAGGCAGGGTATCAACCCGGTAAAACCTGTCGAACACCTGCTTCAGCTTGCTCTTTGGAATACCTATGCCCTCGTCTTTTACTATCACCTTTGCAAATCCCTTTTCCCTTAAGGTGATTATTTTAATTTCGAGCTTTCCGGGAGAATATTTAATGGCATTGGTGATAAAATTCGTGATCACCTGTCCTATCCTGTCTTTATCCCCTCTCAGTAAAGGATCGGGGCTGGTCAGTTCGCAGTGTACCTGGTGGTTGGGGAACGAGGCCTTCACTGCATCTACACACTCTCTGATGCAATTATTGATGTTAAAGATAGAGAAATGATGATTCAGCTCTCCGGCTTTTATCCTGGTCGAATCGAGCATATCGCCAATCAGGCTCAGCAGTTTATCCAGCTGGAGGTTCATTTTAGACAGCATAGAAAGGTAATCCTTATTGGCATCCTGAGCTTCTATGCGGGAAACCAGTAGTTGCTGGTAGCCCTTAAGTACGGTAACCGGCGACTTTAGCTCGTGGGTAGCCATGTGTACAAAGTCTTCCTGTTGTTTTTCCCTCACTACCCTGTCGGTCACGTTATTAAAATGTACCACCAATGCTTTTACCGCCGAATCTGCCAGGAGGTTAGACACCGTCAGTTCGGCCCAGAGCCAATCGCCTGTTTTGGTCTTGATACGGCACTGCCATTTATTGATCTGGCCCTTATGGAGAACCAGTTTCATCAGTGCCAGTTTAAAATCATCAAGATCTTCCGGGTGCAGGAATTCGAAGAGCTCCTTTTCTTTAATATCATCTTCGCTATAGCCGAGGATAGGCCGAACAGAATGGGTTGAATAGAGAATGTGGGCATTCCGATCCAGCATAAAGAATCCTTCCCCTGTTTTCTCTACAATTCCCTTATACCTTTCCTCGCTCCTGTACATGTGCTTTTGCATCAGCTGTATGTGGTACACCATACCCGTGATCATCATAGCCTCTAAAAAAAAGACCCCTGAAAGGATGCTAGCAGACTTCGTGAACTCCTGGGGAGGATCGGGCGGGGTAAAAAATAAAATCAGCGTTGCAGCAAAGGTAAAGAGGCTGGCGTATAGTGCGGAACGGCTGCCCCCAAAGCAGGCACTCAACAAAATAACGGCAAAGAAAAAAAGATAAGGAATCTTAATGGCTGTATCCGGTAAAAGATAGATTTTCCCCACTACCGCAAAAAGGGTACAGAGAAAGGCGAAAAGGAAGCATTCCAGACCTGTACGCTTGCTCATCTTTTTGTAGTTCCAGATGTATTCTTTAACAAAACTATTGACAGGTAAGTTCTTGACCTTGTTCATCTAATAATTTTGTTTAATTAAAACTTTCAAACAATTCAGAAAAATAGGAATATCAAATGGCTTGGCTATAAATTCGTCACAGCCATAATTCCCCAGAGATCTTAACACTCTTTCATAAGCGGAGATAATGATCACCGGAATGGATGCGGTAGGGAGATGCCGTTTCATGGAAGCGCATAGCTCGCCCCCATTGATGCCGTTCATCAGGTAATCTAGAATCACCAGGTCGGGTTTGTTCTCCGTTATCAGCTTAAAAATATCCTGTGTATCCGTATAAGCGTGTACCCGGTATCCTGCGTG
>JAZQRF010000151.1:0-7782 GCA_045629485.1 Pelobium sp.
TGCGAAAATGACCGAACTTGCAGGTTATATTGCTGATGGAGCAATGGCATTTTTAAAAGCAGAATGGAAGGTATTGAGCATTTTTGTGCTGTTTGCCGGAGCATTATTAGCCTACTCAGGCACCATCCACGAAGTGAATGGCAAAGAAATCCATTCCAGCTGGATCATTTCTATTGCCTTTGTTATTGGTGCAGTATTTTCTGCCACCGCCGGATATATAGGAATGCGTGTAGCTACAAAAGCCAATGTAAGAACTACCCAAGCGGCTCGTACAAGCTTAAAACAAGCTTTAAAAGTTTCTTTCACCGGAGGAACGGTAATGGGCCTTGGCGTTGCCGGATTAGCAGTATTAGGCCTTGGCGGACTATTTATTGTGTTCTTGTCCATATTCGCAGATTTAGGAGAAAACACTGTAAAAACAGCTATCGAGGTATTAACCGGATTTTCATTAGGAGCAGAATCTATTGCTTTGTTTGCCCGTGTTGGTGGCGGTATCTATACCAAAGCTGCCGATGTAGGGGCTGATTTAGTGGGAAAAGTAGAAGCAGGTATACCTGAAGATGATGTTCGTAACCCGGCCACTATTGCCGATAACGTAGGCGATAATGTTGGCGATGTTGCAGGTATGGGTGCCGATCTTTTTGGCTCTTATGTTGCAACCATCCTGGCTACTATGGTATTGGGACAAGAAATTATAGTAAGCGATAATTTTGGCGGTATGTCTCCGATCTTGTTGCCTATGGTAATTTGCGGATTAGGAATCATCTTCTCTATTATCGGAACCTGGTTTGTAACCATTAAAGATGAAAATTCTAATGTACAAACCGCCTTAAACCTGGGTAACTGGTCGTCTATCGCTATCACCGCTATAGCATCGTACTTTATCGTAATGTGGATGCTGCCGGAAACCTTAATGTTAAGAGGTTACGAATTTTCGAATATCAATGTATTCTACGCCATTATAGTTGGTTTATTAGTAGGAACAATTATGAGTGTGGTTACAGAATACTACACCGCTATGGGTAAAGCACCCGTAAATTCTATTGTTCAACAATCTTCTACCGGCCATGCAACCAATATTATTGCTGGTTTATCTGTAGGGATGAAATCTACGGTAATTCCTATCCTGGTATTAGCAGGCGGAATTATGGCATCTTATTATTTTGCAGGATTATACGGTGTGGCCATTGCCGCAGCCGGCATGATGGCTACCACTGCGATGCAGTTAGCTATTGATGCTTTTGGCCCAATTGCAGATAATGCAGGTGGTATTGCCGAAATGAGCCAGTTGCCTCCGGAAGTTCGTGAGCGTACTGATAATTTAGATGCAGTGGGTAATACTACCGCAGCTACAGGAAAAGGTTTCGCCATTGCTTCTGCTGCACTAACATCTTTAGCCCTTTTTGCAGCATTTGTAGGCATTGCTGGCATAGATGCTATTGATATTTACAAAGCGCCGGTTTTAGCAGGGTTATTTGTTGGGGGGATGATTCCTTTTATTTTCTCGGCTCTGTGTATTCAGGCGGTTGGTAAAGCGGCAATGGATATGGTACAGGAAGTTCGTCGTCAGTTCCGCGAAATCCCTGGCATTATGGAATACAAGGCTAAACCGGAATATGAAAAATGTGTAGCTATTTCTACCAAGGCATCTATCAGGGAAATGATGTTACCTGGAGCAATCGCTTTAATCACCCCCTTGATTGTCGGCTTTATCTTCGGCCCGGAAGTTTTGGGAGGATTATTAGCTGGTGTTACCGTTTCTGGTGTGTTAATGGGAATTTTCCAGTCTAACGCTGGCGGAGCATGGGATAATGCCAAGAAATCTTTTGAAAAAGGGGTATTGATAAACGGAGAAATGTATTATAAAAAATCAGAGCCGCATAAAGCTTCTGTAACAGGAGATACTGTTGGCGATCCTTTTAAAGATACTTCGGGACCATCAATGAATATTTTAATTAAATTAATGTCTATCGTTTCTTTGGTAATCGCTCCTTACATCGCAGTTTCTGATTCTTTACAAACTGCCGGAAACAATCCTTACGCAACAGAATTATGTTGTACAAAAAATGGATGTGAAAATCATTCTAAAGACCAGCCTTGCCAAAAAAGCTGCTGCTCTCCAGAAAAGAAAAGCAGCAAAATTACTGAGGTTACATTAAATACTACCAAGAGCTGCTGTAATAAAATGAAACTTACGGATAGATTTAAATAATGGAGCTTAGGGCTGAACTTTATAAATATTTTAAAAAGCTCATTATTTATCAACATATTTTGCAATATTCATAATTAATCCTATATTAGATTATTAAACTATCCAACTATAACCCTACTTGCCTTCGCTACTCTGCGAAGGCTTTTTTATTTTAACAGCATCTTGAATC
Source organism: Pelobium sp. (assembly GCA_045629485.1). GTDB lineage: Bacteria > Bacteroidota > Bacteroidia > Sphingobacteriales > Sphingobacteriaceae > Pseudopedobacter. The sequence goes on from JAZQRF010000151.1 coordinate 2,382, forward strand.
CAATTTTATCATTTTCTTAAGTAACTTGAATATTACTTGCGAGATTAATAATTAAGTTCTATATTTGACACGGTTTATAATTGGTTAGTTTAAGTTCCATCCTCCCCGTTTGGAGCTTAAACTCTTTGTTTTTTAAGCCTTAAAATTATTTTCTTAACATCATCTCCAAAAATCTTAAATAAAAAAAGAGAAACTGTTCTCACAATTTCTCTCAAACCAGATGCATTAAAAGTTTCTATTGTTTGATATAAGTTTTATTACCGTTTTTATTGATATAATATTTCCCTCCTCTTGGCCCGGTTAATATTTGCTCACCATTAGGTCCGGATCTGGTTCTGTCTATAGTTGGTTTGTAGGTAGTGGTAGATTTTGTGCTGGTGGTATTCCTGGGCTTTGTTGTGCGGGTTGCTGTTGTGCTATTAGTGGTAGTTTTTGCCTTTGGCCTGGCTGTAGAAGATCTTGAAGTGGTAGCAGTTTCCTTTTTTTCTTTTTTTGAAGTAGTAGCCTTAGTGGCAGCTTTGTTGTTTGATTTATAGCGCTTATCCGGAGTGCCATCTTTTTTCAACTTCACATCAGGCTCCCGGGCATTTTTTGACGTTTTATAACGCTTATCCGGAGTACCATCTTTTTTCACTCTTACATCGGTTTGTGCTATACCAGAACTCATTACAAAGAACAGCATAGTCAATAAAAAAATTAACTTTTTCATTTGATTTAATTTTAAGATGATCATTAAATTGTATAAGCATACACACGCGGTTTTAGATGTTAGCCAAAGAAACCCTTTATCTTATCTATAAGACCGCTATCATTTCCGTCGTTCTTATTACCACCCAGAAGATTGGTTAAGTCTGATAGCTGAAACTTCCCGTCAGGACCAGAAATGGAATTGAACATACCACTCAAACTAAAAGAACTGTCGTTTGGATCATTGGTCTTATGCACAAATTTGTTAATGATACCAGGAATAACGGACGAGGCGATATTTTGAGCAGAATCAGGATTGACTCCCATATCGCTAAGTTTAGTTACAAAAGCCGAAGAAGCTTGTTCCACAACCACACTGCCCTGCAAGTTTTCACCCTTAAAAGTATCCGCCAAATTCCCCAGGTTACCAGAGGTGAGTTGGTCTTTTAAGGTATTAAAAATTGAACCCGAAGCTGCTTCTATTGCAGCCTCATTTTGCTCATTGGGGATGTCCTTATTTTGGACGATAGTACTTTGAGCACTTTCCCTCACCAGTTGTTTAAGGTTTTCTATCATGACACTATTTTTAAGATAATTGATTATATTCCAGATATCGGCAATAATGGGTCAGAAGAAATCTATCAACAACTAATGGGATAAATTAGTTCCGAAGCATATAGGTATAATATAAAAGTATTTATACAGCATTTTGTTTCTATAAACATTATATTAAGTTCTATTTTTGACATGAATGTTAGAAATCATATATCAGGACGAGTACATCGTAGCCATTAACAAGCCACACGGGCTATTAGTTCATCAATCATCAATCGCGAGGGATGCAGAAGAATTTGCTTTACAACTATTAAGAGACCAGATTGGGCAAAATGTTTGGCCTTCTCACCGTCTGGACAGGAAAACCAGCGGCTTGTTATTGTTCTCTTTAAATAAAGAAACGGATAAGCTAATGCAACAAATCTTCAGAGAAAATCAAATTAAGAAGAAATACCTGGCTATTGTTCGTGGTCATACTCCGGATGAAATGGAAATCGACTATCCCCTAAGAAAAGAGAACGGGGCTATGCAGGATGCTTTAACTTTCTTTAAAACATTGAATAGAACAGAAATCGAAGTTCCTCTTGGTAAACATCCTACGTCACGCTACTCTCTAGTACAAGCCGAACCTCAGACCGGCAGGATGCACCAGTTAAGAAAACATTTTGCTCATATCAATCATCCAATAATTGGCGACAGGCCACATGGCTGTAATAAGCAAAACAGGCATTTCAAAAATACCTGGCAAATGGACACCATGCTGTTACATGCTTCTAAATTAATTTTCGAGCACCCTATTACTAAAGCCCCCCTTCATTTTACCGCTAATCTGCAAAACGAGTTTAAAAGAATGATTGCAATATTAAATTTCCAAGAGTGACCGGATAAATACCCGAAACTTCTTCATTTTCATCTTCATCACGGTTTCTGGCTTTGAAATTGATATATAGCTGATACCTATTGATAAAGCATAGATTATGGAAAAGATAAATGATGAACAACACATCGTGGAGGAATATTTGGCCTTTATTAAAAACGATGAGTTTCCGTGTATTGCAGCTAAAGCAGCTTTAGCTAAACAGCAAATAAAATGTTATGTAGCCGGCCACATGGCTTGCCCAAAAGATGATCAGGCCATCTTAGCGTTTCTTTACGATTTTGTAAAAGAATATAGAAAAGCAAATACGCTCTACCATAGTGCCACCATTATCTTCCAATCTCCTGTAGATATGGCAGAAGAAGATTTCGATAAATTACTTTGGATGAGGCTGCAAGCCATATCAAATCTGGATGCGAAGAATTTCTCTTATGATAAGCGGGTTGCATCAGAGCCTCAATCTCCGCACTTTAGTTTCAGCATTATGGAGGAGGCATTTTTTATTATTGGCCTCAATCCGGGAAGTAACAGGCTTACCCGTCAGTTTAAATATCCAACCCTAACCTTTAATGCACATGCACAATTTGAACAGTTACGGGAATTAAATAAATTTGATAAAATGCAGGAAGTTGTTCGTAAAAGAGATCTGATCTATTCAGGCTCTGTTAATCCTATGTTAGAAAACTATGGAGTTGCTTCTGAAGTTTACCAATATAGCGGCATAAAATACGATGAACAATGGAAATGCCCTTTAAATATAAAACATGATAAACCAAAACGTAATTCCGCCGCGTAGCGGCGTTTCTTTCTTATTAAAAAAAGGTCAGCGCCTACAAGTTACCGATCTCGAAGGCGAGCAAGTTTCCGACTTTATTTGTTACAATTTACACGACAAAGCAGAATACCTATCTTCAGGCAGAACCATTGATTATGCAGAAACCATTTTCTTAACCAAAGGCCATCCATTTTATTCTAACAGAAGTAATGTAATGTTTGAGATTATTGAAGATACTGTTGGAAGACATGATTTTTTATTAACCCCTTGCAGTGCAGATACTTTCAGGATCATCTATGGGCATGAGCACCCCCACTGTGGCTGCTTTGGGAATTTAGCTAATGCGTTAAAAGAATATGGCATAGGGCCAGATGACATCCCTATTAGTTTTAATATTTTCATGAATGTGGATATAGATGGCTCAACCGGAAAAGTTTCTGTGCTCCCACCCAAAAGTAAAGCCGGAGATTACGTTATCATCGAGGCTAAGATGGATTTAATCGTAGGTTTAACAGCATGTTCTGCAGAAATGTCTAATAATTATTCTTTTAAACCTATTGGATACGCTCTTTTGAATGAATGATAAAATTCAAAGCTCAGCTCATAAACAATTATCAAGCTTTTTCAATTAATGCTATCCATTTTATCAAACATTTTTAAAACAACAGCATAAATCAAAATTTGATCTTATATTAGGGTTAATAAAACTATATTTTTATCATCATCTATACTTTATGCTATATAAAAAGCCAATAGCTCTTTTAATGAAAGAGTCTTCTGCAGAAGGCGGTTTAAAAAGAACCCTTACTGCAAAAAATTTAGTTTCTTTAGGTATTGGAGCAATTATTGGAGCCGGAATTTTCACCTTAACGGGAACAGCGGCAGCGTTACACGCCGGACCAGCAGTTGTATTATCTTTTATATTAGCAGGATTCGCTTGTGCCTTTGCCGGCCTTTGCTATTCAGAATTTGCCTCGATGATTCCTATCGCAGGATCTGCCTATACCTATGCTTATGCAACTATGGGCGAATTTATCGCTTGGATCATTGGCTGGGATTTGATTCTCGAATATTTATTTGCTGCCTCCACTGTTTCTGTGAGTTGGTCAGGATATGTGGTCTCTTTCCTAAGAGATTTTGGAATTCACATCCCTGCAAGTATTGCCCAGGCCCCTTACAACTACGATTCTACAACCGGAGTATTCACCGCTACAGGCTCTATGATTAATTTCCCGGCAATGTTTATTATAGGTATAGTAAGCGTTCTGCTAACTATAGGGATAAGCGAGTCTGCGAAATTCAATAATTTCATAGTCGTAATAAAAGTTGCTGTAATTCTATTATTTATCGGCTTCGGCTTATTTTATATCAACACAGATAACCTTACTCCTTTTATACCGGAAGCTCAGGGTCCTGGTGCTTTTGGGTTTGATGGAATTTTAAGGGGAGCGGGTATTATTTTCTTTGCCTATATAGGCTTTGATGCAGTATCTACAGCTGCGCAGGAATCTATAAACCCTCAAAAAGACATGCCTAAAGGCATTTTAGGATCTTTGTTTGTGTGCACAATTATTTACGTGTTGGTAGGAGTAGTAATGACAGGAATGGTGCATTATACAGAACTAAATGTTCCTGACCCGATTGCTGTTGCCGTAAATGCTGGTGGCCAAGATCTTTTTTGGCTAAGATTTCCTATTAAAATTGGCGCAATTGCAGGCTTAAGTTCTGTTATATTGGTAATGCTTATGGGTCAGCCCCGTATATTTTATGCGATGTCCAGAGATGGTTTACTGCCAAAATTCTTTGGACAGGTACATCCTAAATTTCAAACTCCATATGTTACCACTATAATTACAGGTGTAGTGGCCATGTTTATCGGTGGATTCGCTCCTATTAATCTTTTAGGCGAATTGGTTTCCATTGGCACTTTACTGGCTTTTGTTATCGTATGCGCCGGAATTTTAGTTTTAAGGTACACCAATCCAGACATTCCACGACCATTTAAGACCCCTTTATTTCCGTTTGTTCCAATCATGGGGATACTGGTTTGTTTATATTTAATGTATGGTTTACCATGGCACACCTGGGAACGTTTGTTGATATGGATGGGGCTGGGTATTTTAATTTATTTCCTTTACGGGAAGAGACACTCTTTTGTGAGGAAAAACATCAAAGATGAATTAGGCAAATAGCCTAAATAATAACTAATTTTGAGGCTATCTATAAGATAGCCTTAATTTTTTAAATAGAATCAGATCAGCTATGGGAAACTTCTTCAATTTCAAAGAGATATTATCTGTAACTATGATTCTGTTTGCCATTATAGATATTTTAGGTTCTATTCCGGTGATCGTTGAGTTACGGAAAAAAGCAGGTCATATCCAATCAGAAAAAGCTACTCTTGTTTCTCTGGTTTTAATGGTTATCTTCCTGTTTCTGGGAGAAGGTTTACTTCAAATTATTGGCCTCGATATTTCCTCTTTTGCCATTGCCGGATCTCTTGTTAT
>JAZQRF010000152.1:0-6887 GCA_045629485.1 Pelobium sp.
TGAAGATACGCATAAAGGGATTTATAAAAGAATTAACATCACCAATGATGGCAAATATCTTTTAGGCGGAATTTTAATTGGAGATGCTGATGCATATAATATGTTGTTACAAACGGTTAACAACAAAATTGTTCTCCCGCCTAACCCGGAAGACCTTATTTTAGGAAATAGAGGAGAAACTGCAGAAAACGCCTCGGGCGTGATGAGTTTACCGGAAGACGCCCTGATTTGCTCCTGTGAAGCAGTCACCAAAGGTATGATCTGTTCGGTAGTAGCCGACGGTAGTTGCTCCGATATTGATGGAATAAAAAAATGCACTAAGGCCGGAACCGGATGTGGCGGATGCGTCCCTTTAGTAAAAGATTTGATGGTAGGCACCATGAAAGAAAACGGGGTATACATCAAAAATGTGCTCTGCGAACATTTTGATTACTCCCGCCAGGAAGTGTTTGATTTGATCAAATTAAATGATTTAAAAACTTATGACGAGGTATTGGATAAATTTGGCAAAGGCGATGGTTGCGAAACCTGTAAGCCTGCAGTTGCCAATATCCTGGCAGGAATCTGGAATGATTTGATCCTTAAACAAGCCACCATCCAGGACAGTAACGACAGGTTTTTGGCAAATATCCAAAAGGGAGGCACTTACTCTGTAGTTCCAAGGATCCCGGGAGGAGAAATTACCCCCGACAAGCTAATTGCCATAGGTGTGGTTGGGAAAAAATACAATTTATATACTAAAATAACCGGCGGACAAAGGATAGATTTATTTGGCGCACACCTGAGCGACCTACCTTATATCTGGGAAGAATTAATAGCAGCAGGTTTTGAAAGCGGGCATGCTTACGGAAAATCTCTAAGGACTGTAAAAAGCTGCGTAGGCAGCACATGGTGTAGATTTGGACTTCAAGACAGCGTAAGTTTTGCTATTGAGGTAGAAGACAGATATAAAGGCCTTCGATCGCCTCACAAATTAAAAGGAGGTGTTTCCGGATGTATTCGCGAATGCGCAGAAGCACAATCTAAAGATTTTGGTATTATCGCTACGGAAAAAGGTTGGAATTTGTATGTATGCGGAAACGGAGGGTCAAAACCTCAACATGCTTTATTACTAGCTGCAGATATTGATAAAGAGACGTGTATCAAATATTTGGATAGATTTTTAATGTTTTACATCAGAACTGCCGACCCACTAACCCGTACAGCAACCTGGCTCAATAAACTGGACGGTGGGCTCTCGTATCTTAAAAATGTGGTCGTAAATGATAGTTTAGGTATCGCAGAAGAGCTGGAGGAGGCGATGGCCTACCATGTTTCTACTTACGAATGCGAATGGAAAGCGGCAATAGAAAATCCGCAAATGCGTAAAAAATTCAGTCATTTTGTTAATGCTCCGGAAGAAAAAGATCCGACTGTGAAATTTGAGAATATGAGAGAACAGGTTAAAGCGGAATGGTAGATAGAACAAAAGAGTAAAGGCAAAAGAACAAAGATTCAGGATTACCTACGACAGCGCAAGAAAATCGATTAAATAAAATTTAATTAAGCAGTTAATATATTAAACAAAAAGTCATGAGTGAAATCATAGAATTAAACACCGAAATTTTAAAAACAGCAAATGACAACCTATTTTTTGCTTGTTATACGGATGATGTGCCATCCAATGGCGGGGCTTGCGTAAAATATAAGGATACTCAAATAGCCATTTTTAATTTTACCAGAAGAGGAGAATGGTACGCTACACAAAACCTCTGCCCCCATAAACAACAAATGGCCCTCTCGAGAGGAATGATTGGAAGTGTAGGCGAAGAATGCGAGCCTAAAGTTGCCTGCCCTTTTCATAAAAAAACGTTCTCTTTAAAATCAGGAGACTGCTTGAGCGGAGAAGATTATTCCATAAAAATATACCCGGTAATTATACAGGATGGAAAAGTTTTTATAGAAATAAATCATTAAAAAGGCAGATAAATGATTAAAGCGAATAAAAATATCTCTAGAGGATTAACAGCCACATTAATTATTGGCAACTGCTTTTATTTAATGAGCCATTACACCATTCTTTTTGATCACGAATCAGGAATGGAGAATTTCTTTAAGATAGCACTGGTTTATTCGTTAATCTTCATCCTGTTCTTATCTACCAAAACAGCCAAAAGCTAAAGAAGCTGTTCATAAAATTTTAAATTAACGGGTAGAAATTAAACATTTTACGGTTATTTGCTTTTCAGAAGAAAACAATCAGATGAGAGATATCAGCAGCAAACAAATTACCCTAAGAACCGCAAAAGCAATTGGCGTGATATTTTGCTCGGCCGAAACCATCTCATTAATAAAAAACGAACAACTTCCCAAAGGAAACTTATTCGATGTTGCCAGGGCAGCAGGTTTTTTGGGCGCCAAATTAACCCCTCAATTGTTGCCTCATTGCCACCCGGTAGTGATTGATGGCCTGGATTTAAAATTTGATTTCCTGAATAGTGATACCCATCGTGATCTTTTACCTGAAAATATTTTAAAAAGAAACGGAATTGTGATTTCCGGCGAAGCCAAGTCCATAGGACGAACGGGCATAGAGATGGAGTTACTTACCGCCATTTCTGTGGCTGCTTTAGAAATTTACGATATGCTAAAGCCCGTCGACAAAGAACTGGAAATTGGTCATATTAAACTATTAGAAAAAAAAGGCGGCAAAAGCGACCGCAATAAATATTTCTCCAGCCCTCCGGTTTGCGCCGTTTTAGTTTGCTCTGATTCTACTGCCGAAGGCAAACGTGAGGACAAAAGCGGTGTTTTGATCAAAGAGAAATTGGAAGGACTAAATGCTGAGGTCAGACATTATCAAATCCTTCCGGATGATAAGGAACAAATTCAACAACAGATCCTGGACTGGGTAAAAGAAGATATCCATTTTATTTTTACTACCGGAGGAACAGGTCTTGGTCCACGCGACCTTACCGTCGAAGCTGTTAAAGAAATTTTAGAAAGAGATGCCGATGGAGTTACCGAAGCGATGAGAAATTTCGGCCAGCAACGTACACCTATGGCCATGATGAGCCGGGCAGTCGCAGGCTCTATCGGGCATACATTAATTGTAACTTTACCAGGAAGCAGCAATGGAGCCAGAGAATCTTTGGAAGCTATTTTGCCGGGCGTTTTTCATGCAAGGAAAATGATGGAAGGTGGAGGGCATTAAGTCTCAAGGGTCATGATCTCCTACTCAGAAGCACTCTCCATTATTTTATCTGAAGCCAGATCTTTCGGAAAAGAAACCATCCTTCTGGACGATGCATTAGATCGCATTTTAGACGAGCACATCACCGCCAACCGGGATTACCCACCCTTCAACCGTTCAGCTATGGACGGGATCGCCATTAACATTGCCGATTTTGAAAAAGGAATCAGGTCTTTCGAAATTTCTGAAACCATCTATGCCGGACAAAAAAGCAATACCCTATTAACCGAAGGTCAGTGCTATAAAATAATGACAGGAGCTGCAGTGCCTGCAACTGCAAATGCCGTAATTAGAAATGAAGATATTTTATTTTCTGAAAGTAATGCAAGAATAGACAGCAATCATTGTGTCCCCTATCAGAATATCGCTCAAAAAGGCCAGGATTTAAAAGCCGGCGACACTGTTTTGGCACCTGGCGAAAAAATAAATCCATCAATAGTTGCCCTACTAGCTTCTTTAGGAAAATATGAAGTTGTTGTTAAAAAACTTCCTACTGTTGCTGTTTTCACTACCGGGAATGAAGTTGTCCCAATAGATCAGGAAGTTTCCGAAGTGCAGATCCATAACGGCAATGCACATTTATTAAAAGCACTCCTAAAAAAACTAAACATCAGCCCCAAATATTCGGAACATATTTTAGACGATAAATCCCTATTGTCAATCGCTTTACCAAAGGGTTTATCTTGTGATATCATAATTATTAATGGAGGTGTTTCTGCCGGAGATGCAGATTTTATCCCGGAAATATTAACCAGCCTTGGGGTAACCAAACTATTCCATAAAGTTTCTATAAAACCCGGAAAACCTATTTGGTGCGGTAAAACGGAGAATGGCGGGATGATTTTCGCTTTACCCGGAAACCCGTTTTCATGCCTGGTAACGTTTAAAATTTTTGTTGAAAGCTACCTGAATAAATGCATGGGAATTGACCAGGATATTAAATCTTTACCAATAAGCGAAAGCAGAATAAAAAACAACAATCTAGATGAGTTTTTTCCTGTTCAAATTAGCGAATACAGGAAACTTAATCAATTACAAATCAATGGTTCTGGAGATATTCGACTGGGATTATACGCAGATGCAATAGCTTTTCACCCGGCAAGAAAGACAAAGTTATCGAACAACGATTGGATCCATTATATTGAAATATAAAGACTAAAATGCAGAATCCTGAGTTAAAGCCATTAATTTTTTCCTATCCTTAATAATTATTCTTTTTCCTTCTAAAGCTAAAATTTTAGAATCCACAAGATCATTGATGGTTCTAAAAACTGTTTCATAAGTTGCTCCTGCATAGGATGCCAGGTCCTGGCGACTGAGAACAATATTTAACATTCCATCATTGGTACTTCCAAACTGCTCTTCCAAACTAAAGATAGACTGCGCAACCCTTCCTTTTACTGGCATATGAGCTAAATTTCTCATTTTTCTTTCCGAATCCTGTAATTCATCAGCGAAAAACATTAAAAGACTATACATAAATTCTGTATTTACCCTTAACGTGGTGTTGAAGAAATCAAGATCCATAAAACAAAAAACAGAAGTTTCTAATGCAGTGGCAGATATTGGGTAAATGCCGATTTTTGTTCCCAGGCCTCTGTGTCCTATAATTGCCCCCTTATCGGCGAATCTAACAATCAGCTCTTTATCTCCCCACTTTTTGTGCACCTTAAACACTCCATCATAAACAAAGTAAATCCCATTCACACGATCTCCCTCAGAGATCACTTTCTCTCCTTTTTTAACCTGAAAGGTTTTAATATGGGCATTTAACGCCGGCAACCATTCCTTTAAACAACTTTTAAACAAGTCAACATTAGCAACATCACAAACCATCTTACTTTTTTTCATTTTACGTCTATATAAATCAAAAATAACATAAATATTTTCACAAAAAGTCCATTATTAGTGAAAATAATAAAATAAATTCCAAAATAAAATATAATTATCCTAAAAAGTATGAGATAATTATTATTAAAATATAAAAATTGCCGTATAATTTAGATAATACATAAAAATTATAAACATAAAATACATTATTTATTATAAAAATTATAAAAATCACTTATAACCATCGTAAAAATTCCCTTATTATATTATATAAATTATATTTATAAAAGAAAACAAAGAATTTAAGCAGCGACAACTTTAAAAAGAAATCACAAAAAAAACCATTAAGAAGTAGTGATTCTTAATGGGCAAAATAGTCCAGGTGTTAACATTACCAAAACTTTAACAAATGTATAAAATTCAAACACTCATTCCCGTTAAGGAAAAGAAAAAACTCTTAGCAAAGAAGCAAACAGCTTCTACATGGAAGTACCTTTCGCTGGCATCATTAACTTTACTAAACTACACCGCGAGGGCTCAATTTTCATTATCCGGCGAAATAAGACCGAGAACAGAATTTAGAAATGGATTCAAATCTTTAAATACAAACCTTACTCATCCGGCATTTTTTATCGAACAACGATCCAGGTTAAACTTCGATTTTCGAAATGAAAAAATAGAATTCAGGTTAACTTTTCAGGACATTAGGATTTGGGGGAATACATCCCAGATATATAAAACAGACCCCTCTTTAACAAACATTTTTGAGGCATGGGGATTATACCGCACCGGAGCGAAAACAGCGATAAAAATAGGACGGCAAGTTCTAAGCTATGATAACGAACGCTTTTTTGGCGAGCTGGATTGGGCACAGCAGGGCCGAAGCCACGATGTTGCTAAATTTATTTACAAAGACAGTACAGGTTTCCAGTTGCACACAGGTGCTGCATTTAACCAAAACATTACTAACGAGGCTACTAAACTTAGCAGCACTTATTACGAAGGCCTTAATAACTATAAAACCATGCAATACCTATGGGTGCATAAAGACTGGAAAAACGCTAAAGCTTCCCTGTTAGTTGTCAATGATGGTCGTCAGAAAGCTGATTCCACCACAGCATTCAGACAAACATTCGGTGTTTTTATAGAGAAATATTTAGGAGCCGCGAAAATAACAGCAGAAGCCTATTACCAGACGGGGAAAAATATAGCTTCCAGAAATATAAGCGCCTCTCTGGCATCAGTTAGTGTTTCTCTCCCGAAAATATTTAGCAGCCCTCTCCTTGGGCTAGATTATTTATCCGGGACTAAAGCGAATGACACAAAAGACAAAGCCTTTGACCCCAGCTTTGGAACGAATCACAAATTCTACGGACATATGGATTATTTCTATGTCGGTAACCCACATCAACAAAATGGCGTTACTACCGGATTAACTGATATTTATTTACAAACTAAATTCGCTATAAGTAAAAAAACTACTTTAGGAGCTCACTTTCATCAGTTCTTTTCGCCTGTAAGCATCACAAACGGAACAACAGAAATCAGCAATTCTTTGGGTCAGGAAATAGATTTAATTGGAAACATCAATCTTACTCAGGATGTGAATTTTAAGCTGGGCTATTCTCAATTCTTTTCTAAAGAAGCATTGAATATCATTAAAAATGCTGTAAACCACGGCCCAAATCAATGGGCCTGGGCTATGCTTACCATTAATCCTGTTTTGTTCTCTAATAAATAGCACCTTAAAAACATTCTTATGTCAATCTCCTCACAAAAGCCGCTTTCAAAGCTCGATATTTTTTCTCTTTCTGGTATCCAGATG
>JAZQRF010000153.1:0-1948 GCA_045629485.1 Pelobium sp.
CCATAGCGGCATGCTTCGTTTTACATTTCCTTCAAATCCCACCTCCAGAATTCAAATAGACCTTGCAAGAAGGGTGGGTGGCACCTCTACAGAACAGTATATTCAGGTAATCAATGATCATGCTATCAGAGGATGGATGAAGTGTACACCAGAAGGTGGTGGTTGGGGAAATGGAGAAGGCAATGCAAATTATACCGTTTATTTTTATGCAGAATTTAGTAAGCCATTAAAAACCTATGGTATATGGTCTGCTGCAATTCCTGCCGGTGCTACCAGAAAAAGAGAAGAGGTAGGCAGTAAGGAATACCAGGAACTAATAGCTAATGCAGCTGTTATAAAAGGTCTAAAGGAAAAACAGGGAAAACATTTAGGTTTTTTTACAGAGTTTAACACTTCTGAAAATGAAGAGGTTTTAATGAAAGCCGGCATTTCTTTTATAAGCATGGACGGTGCCAGACAAAATCTCGAAGCTGAAATTAAAGATTGGGCATTTGATAAAGTGCAATTAAAGGCTAAAGAATTATGGGATAATTCTTTAGCAAAAATTAGTGTAGAGGGAGGTACTGAAGATCAAAGAAAAGTTTTTTTTACCTCTTTATACCACACACAAATAGATCCAAGGGTATTTGAAGATGTTGATGGGAATTATATGGGAGGAGATGATAAAGCTCACCAATCCAAAAATTTCACCAAGCGTACCATCTTTAGCGGATGGGATGTTTTTCGTAGTCAGATGCCTTTACAGACCATCATTAACCCAAATGTGGTCAGCGATATGATTAACTCTTTGGTAACGCTTGCTGATGAAAAAGATAAAGACTATTTAGAAAGATGGGAGCTCCTGAATTCCTACAGTGGTTGCATGATCGGTAATCCGGCGGTTTCCGTCATTGCCGATGCCTATGTTAAAAATATCAGAAACTTTGATGTGGAAAAAGCCTATCAATTGTCAATCAATAGTGTGGAAAAATTTGGGAATGGTGATATAGGATATACAACAGAATCGTTTGGAATATCGAATACTTTGGAATATGCTTATTTTGATTGGTGCGTTGCTCAAATGGCAAAAGGTATGGGCAAAACTGCTGATGCAGAGAAATATTCACAAAAAGGACAAGCCTATAGAAATATATTTGATGCAGAAAAAGGTTGGTTTAGACCTAGGGATAAAAACGGAAATTGGGAGCCTTGGCCAGCCGAGGGACGTTTAAAACAATGGTATGGTTCTATAGAAAGTAACCCTTATCAACAAGGCTGGTTTGTGCCCCAAGACGTTGAGGGTATGGTCGGGTTAATGGGTGGTAATGATAAAGTCCGTGACGATTTAGTTGATTTCTTTGAAAAAGCTCCGCAAAATATGATGTGGAACGACTATTACAATCATGCAAATGAACCTGTTCACCATGTGCCATTTTTATTCAATAGGCTTGGTTATCCTTGGCTTACCCAAAAATGGACCAGAGAAATATGTAAAAGGGCTTATTTGAATTCAGTCGAAGGGTTAGTAGGAAATGAAGATGTTGGTCAGATGTCTGCCTGGTTTGTTTTGGCAGCAAGTGGTATCCATCCAATTGCTCCAGGAGATAGTAGGTATGAAATTACAAGCCCGATATTTAATAAGGTTGTTCTAAACGCTGACAAAAGTACAAAATTTACTATTGAAGCAAGTAATAATTCAGATCAAAACATTTATATACAGCATGCTACCTTAAACGGAAAACCGTACCATAAATGTTGGATAGATTATAAGACCATTATGAAAGGTGGAGTTTTAAAACTTAAAATGGGAGCTCAACCAAATAAAAATTGGGGCCTGGAGAAATAATTTATTTGTAAACTAAATGAAATAGGATAGCAGCATATACCTACTATCCTATTTCGTTTAGCTTATGTTTAATAACTTCAAAAAAAAACCCTATTAATTTGCTAAATTGATTTAGTTGTTTTA
>JAZQRF010000154.1:0-34132 GCA_045629485.1 Pelobium sp.
CACTTCGTTAAAAGAATACATTCATTACTACAACAATAAAAGAATAAAAAACAGGTTAAATGGAAAGAGCCCGGTGGAATACCGAGCTCTCGCACAAAAAACTTAATTTTCTAATCTATCCAACTTTTTGGGGTCACACCACTAAAGATCAGCCTCATCCTATAAAATACAGATAAAATTATCTAATGTATAGTTTAGAAATATCTCTATATCCTTCCGATGTATTGATATACCAATCCATATTTACTGATCCTCCAGAACTTGCCCAGCTGGCAAATTTTAGATAACTTTTTGTAATCGAGGTTTTCTCTATAGGATAAATAAACGGTGCTGTTGGCAATTCAATAGCCCATGGTAGTTTATTTACTGTAGAATAATTAGCACCCGAAACTGAATTATCATCACCTGTACCAAATAAACTTAAATTCGCAAGTTTAGTTGGTTTTTTACCGTACAAATGTGTTTCATAACCTCTTCCATATCCTGGGGAATTATTCCAGATAAAAGGATTATATGCATTCAGGCCTAAAGACGCCAGCGTTGGACCATCTTCTATATCAAAGCTTATATTAAAAGATTTGACCGGCGATACAGGTTGTGATAAATAAGTATTCCAGTTTTCTTGCTCAGCTCTGCTATTAGTAAATAAGATCAACACTACACTATCTTGATTTGACTCTAGATAGGTACCTTCCGGTCCACTAAAGTTTTTAGCTTTTACTGCAGGAATATTAAATTGGATACCTGCACCATTATTAAAAGTTCCACCGGTTGCATGCAGGTCGTAATCTGCTTTTATCTGCACTACTTTATTGCTATGATCTGTTACCAAAAGATAGCGGAAGGTAATTACCACATCATTTAGGTCATAATCGCCTTTTAATGGCCAGCTATCTTCAAAAGCTACCGCTGAACCACCTCCATTATAATTTATAGAGTAATTATTAAAAGCCTTTTCAGGATCGTTAGGATAGTCATCTAAATTATCTGGGATACCGTCACCATCTTTATCCGAAACTGGGGCAGTACCATTACCAGCTGTATTACAGCTGGTTTTAGAGATATAAACACCACAAGCTTGCTTTGCACCGTTTATAAACTGCGAAGTTCTTATCGTTCTGCTTGAATCACAATATTGCAATAAACCGCGGAATTTACCACTGCCGTTGGCATCTACCCCACTGTTAGAGGAAGTTAGTACTTTAACTAATGAAGTATCAGCACCCTTAGCTTCAACTATACCGTCTGCAGCAACAAGGAATTTGGTAGAAAACATGGCACCATTATGCAAATTGAAAGTACCTTTTAAATTACTTTCATTATCTACTTGTATGTAGCTGTAATTTTCAATTTGATTGTCGTTGTTAAAATTGGTAGTCACCCATATTTTGCAGTTATTTATAAGCTTACCAGAACCTGTATTATTTAATTCTTTTATAGTAACAGAACCATTATTTGTTACCGTTCCGGATATATTCATCTTGGATTTCAATGCAGTAATAGTCCCGGAATTGATTATAGACTGTGAATCATTCAGGTTAATTTCTCCACTACTCACTTCTAAATTACCCGTATTGGTGAAGGAGCCTAAAAAAGTGGAGTTATCCTGCAAATTAATTGTTCCGGAATTCACAAAAGTTGGCGTTCCGGAATTTGAATTTAAATTTCCTTTTACTGTTAAAGTTCCGGCTGTATTAAAAGTACCAGCATTATCAAGATTATTGTTTACGGTTATTGTTCCGGTTGAAGTTACCTTAGAAGTACCATTTTGAACAGCAAAACCATTCGTAGTAAATGTTCCTTCGTTGATAAATGAAGCAGAGTTACTGACTTGAGTATTTCCACTTACGGTAATCTCCCCAAAGTTGGTTGTAGTACCTGATTCTAAAGAGAATCCGTTAACTGCTAAAACGGAAGACGGCTTATTATAGAATGTCCCCATTACCTTAACATTACCTAAATTTCCATTTATTGTACCGAAATTTTTAAAAACACCGTTCCCCTCCCAATTCATATTATTGAATGTTGCAGAACCTCCGGAAGTAACGATCACGTTTAGGTTATTTTTAATTTTCAATCCATTAAATTCTACTTTGGTACCACAAATATAGATTGTACCTCCGCTTGGATCGGATAAATTACTAAAAGTTACGTTGCTACCTACAACATAGGTTGTACCGCTATTAAAAACATAATTATCTCCAGGGTTAGAATTGATCATAACCACTCCGGCTCCTGGACCAGGACATGCTGGAGCCAGTTCTGGTGTAGCAGAAACCAAAGCAGCTTTAAATTTAGAAGCTGCGAAAGAACCAGCAGAAGAAACTGTACCAATTATACCGGTTTCACTTAAAGATAAAGAAACATTAGCAGAACCCACCTGTATCTTATTCACCGTTTGAGTACCCTCTACACTTTTTAGAATGTATACTTCAGCCACTGTAGAGGCAAGCGCAATTTTTGTGTTAAAAGGAGAAATAAGAGAGGCTGCTCCTTTAGAAACCAAAGATCCACCTTTTGCAGGATCCCCAATAAAAATAGAAATTACATGAATTTTATTCCCAAAGCGGGCATCACTTATTCCGATATTAAAATTAACATCCCTGGATGTTTTCCATCCAAAATTATCTGGAATTACCAGTTCATCCAGATTTTTTATGTCTTCAATAATATTTTGTTCTTTTTTACATGATAACATTAAAAAAGCTGCAAATAATACTGACAATGTTTTTATTTTCATATCTGTGTTCTCAATTATATTATTAGTAACCAAATTCATTCCTATAGTGGCGATTTTGGCTATATCCGATATTTAACTCGACAAATATGGCTTAAGGGCACAAAATCCAGCATTTTATTTTTCATCTAACAAATACAAAATCTAAGAAAGGAAATGAACATGGGGAAAATAATACCCAAACCATAGGAAGTGTACCATTCTTTACTCAGTTCATCAATAAAGCTTAAATTGCTAATGATATCATAAACTCAGCCTCCTTGCTTGTCTGGTTATGATATATTGAGAAATAATCAGAGGCTAATGTGATTATGTATAAGCCGTAATGATCTTTCATAGGTTCTATCTTAAAATCGTAAAGATAAGGATTCAAAAATTGAAATTTATTTTCACTAATGATCTTGATGAAATGATTATTAGTATCTGAAAAGGAAATTTCAGCTACTTCTCCTATAGAGTTGGGAAAAATCTTTCTTTTTAATAATTCAAAAAATCTTGAACCTTTGTCAGGCATAGTAATTTCCAGTAGCTTTTCCTTGATACTTATCGTCAGTATTCCTTCCTGTGTTAAAGAGTGCTTTATGAAATTTGTAGCCAGCTCGATTAGGATGAGTCTTATACGCTGACAGATTTTTTCTGATAAGAGAACTAACTCGCTCACTTTTAATATAGTGGTTTCAACAAATTCGTGAATACCATCCGGAGAAGTTGGGAATATAAAATCTATTTTCTTAAAAAACATATTTTTATTTAAATTCCTGCAATGCGTTTCCTAAGGAATCTCTCAGGATAAAAACTTTATCTAACCTGGTCAACTCAAACAAGCTTAATATATCTGAACCTAATTCTATTAAAACCACCTTACCTTGTAAAGGCAATAGGTTTTTCAGAACTGAAACCAAGGCTCCCAAAAAAGAACTGTCTAGATAACTAACAGATGCAAAAGAGATAATCATTTTTGTTTCTCCTGAAGCTATTTTATTTAAAACCAATTCTTTAAACTCTTCTGCTATTGCAAGATTCGCATCTCGTTCCTGAATGTAAAGCACTAAAATATTATCAGTTTTTTTTTCCTGAATTTTCATTTATTTCCTTTTTATAATGATAAAACTACAATCATCTATTTGCATTACCTTTTTATCAAAAAGTATATTTTTAATTTCTTCTGTAGATTTTCCTGATTTTTTAAGATCTAACAACCTGTATTTAAGCAAATTAATATCTGATTTTTTAACTTCATTCACCTCAAAATCAATCATTCCGTCTGAAATTAAATAAACTTCTTCCTCTTCTTCTAATGTAATTTCCTGCTCATTATAATTACCCTCTTCAAAAAAACCTAACAGCAGTCCATTAGATTGATACGAAACCAGTTCCTTATTATTTTTTTCATATTTCAAGAGTGGCAAATCTCCAGCTCCTGCATAACGTAAACTTTTGGCTTCATCGTCTATTAATATAATACTCAATGTAGAAAAAACATCAGCAAGAAACTCATCCTCATGTATTACTCTATTTATTTTAAACAAGATCTCCGCAAGAGATAAGGTACCATCATAAACACATAACCTTACAGCGGATCGTATGTAACTTAAAAAGCTATATGAAAAAAACCAGGCACCCCATTTTTTCCCCATTACGTCCCCAAGAATAATAAAGGTATAACGCTTATTAATTTGGATAAAATCTATAAAATCTCCACCTGGTTGGTTTTGAAAAGACCGATTGTAATAGTGTATTTCAAAATTTTCAAGTTCTGGAGCCCTTTCCGGAATATTTCTGAGGTTTAATTTTTCTGCGATTGTTACAAGCTCTTTTAAAGATTTTTGATGTTGCTCAAATATGGTATTCATCACATTATTTACCTTGGCCAACAATTGTGAAGGAGGAATACCTTTATGAATATAATCGAGAGCCTGCAAATCCAATCCCTTTTGCACTAAATCTTTATCATCAAAAGAAGTAAGAAAAAGGAAGGGAACATTCTTTAAAGCTTCGTTTTTTAACAAACGTTCTCTGAAAATAAATCCATTCACCTCAGGCATTTCATAATCTGAAATGATAAGGTCTGGCGTAAAGCGCTTTAAAATCTCATCTGCAGCATCAACAGAAGTTGCTGTTTTACAATTGTAATGATTCTTCTTAAGCAATCTTTCAATTACCTTTAATTGTAAGATATCATCGTCTACCAAAAGTATTTTGTTACTCAACTTAAATTAGGCGTTAAATTTAAAATAAGATTTAATGATAACATAAATTCCTATTGCAATAATAATCAAAGATATGAGATCCATAAGGGTAAATCCATCATCATGATTAAAATTAAAAATGGTAAACATTTCAAAATAAGGAGGGGCGGGCAAAATCACCATGGCAAAACCCAGAGTGATCATCAAAAACCCGATGACAAACCGTACAAGTATGGCAAATTTCTCTCCTAATTGTATTTTTTTTGCTTGTTTAGAATCTAAATGATTTGTATTTAATAAAATCTCCAGCTGGTTTAGCTTCTCTAAATTATTTATATTTAATAGCGAAACATCTTTAATTTCTCCGGCAACTTCTTTACTGCTCAATTTTCTTTCAAGTGCGACGTTTATCTTATGCTGGAAAGTTTTAATTTTCTCAGAATCAACATCATTTTTATCAAGCAATAAAAGCAACTCATCCAGTTTATCCTCCAAACTGATTTGTTTTTCTTCAATCTCTTTAAATTGCTTTATTTGATCAGAAATTTTTCGCTCTTCAGACAAATCTTTTTATTTTGTAAAACTTATTTTTTGCTTTTCTTTATTTAATGGCTAAAGTCTCTATAATTACTGTTAACTATAACCAGCCACAAGCTACAATAGAATTTTTAAATTCGCTAACACTTTATTATGCTAATTACAATTTGGAAGTTATTCTTGTAGATAATGGCAGTAAAGAAAATCACGAAACTACTTTTAAAGCTCATTATCCAGCACTAAAATTTATTCGCTCTGAGATAAATTTAGGTTTTGCAGGGGGAAACAATATTGGTTTAAAGATTGCAAACGGGGACTATATTCTTTTATTAAATAACGACACCGAAGTTACTGAAGGCTGTATAGAAACGATGATCAGGGTTATGGAGGATAATCCTGAAATTGGCCTGCTCTCCCCCCTTCTACTTTATTTTGATAATAAAAGCATCATCCAGTATGCAGGTTTTACTCCTTTAAATTACCTTACTGCAAGAAATTTTTGCATTGGGCAGTTTGAAATAAATAAAGGTCAATATAATTTCAGCAAAGAAACCGGTTTTTGCCACGGGGCAGCCATGATGTGCAGGAAAGCTGATCTTTTAAAAGCTGGAAATATGGAGGAAAACTACTTTCTTTATTATGAAGAATTGGATTGGTGCGAAAAATTCAAAAAAATAGGGAAAAAGATTTGGTTTACCGGAGAGACGCATATTTTTCATAAAGAATCTATTAGCGTAGGAAAAGAAAGTGCTTTAAAAACCTATTTCACTACCAGAAACCGAATGCTTTTTATTCGCAAAAATTCTGGTTTATTTAATACTATAGGTTTTTACATTTATTATATTCTTGTAGCTTGTCCGAAACTGATTATTAGTTTATATTCTAAAAAGAGATATGATTTAATAAAATGGGTAATAAAAGCTGTATTTTGGAATTTTACGAATAACAGAAACAGCACTTATTAGGATTCGAAATCAAAAACAAATGAGCTTAATTGTCTTTACGATCAATAAAAATCAAATAATCAATACAGATCAAATATAAAATATGATCATTCTTTTTTGGGTATCTCTTTTCATTATCTTTTATGCTTTTTTAGGTTATGGCTTATTACTGTTTATTGTTATTAAAATAAAGAGATTATTTAAAGGAACAATAAAAATCAAGCAAGAATCTCCTCTACCAGTTGTAACTTTACTTATTGCTGCATTTAACGAGGAAGATTTTATCAAAGAAAAGATTAAAAATTGTTTAGAGATTGATTATCCTGAAGAAAAGTTTCAGATCTTGTTCATCACAGATGGTTCAACAGATAAAACAGCAGAAATAATAAGATCTCATAATGAAATTGAGCTGTTGCATGAAGATGTGCGTGGAGGGAAAATGGCGGCAATAAAAAGGGCGATTCCATTTATTAAAGGAGAAATCACAGTTTTTACCGATGCTAATACCTATTTGAACACCGAAGCAATTAAAGAACTGGTTAAACATTATCAGAACAAAAAAGTAGGTGCTGTTGCAGGCGAAAAAAGAATTATGGTAGCAGATGAAGCTGATGCGAGTGCTGCTGGTGAAGGCTTTTACTGGAAATATGAGTCGGCATTAAAAAAATGGGATTACGAGCTCTATTCCAGTGTAGGTGCTGCAGGAGAGCTCTTCAGTATCAGAACAAAACTTTACCAACCTATAGAAAGCGACACCATTATAGACGATCATATGATTGCCATGCGTATTGCAGAACAAGGCTATGTAATAGCATACGAACCGGCTGCCTACGCTCTGGAGACAGCTTCTGAAAATTCTGCTGAAGAGTTAAAAAGAAAAATCAGAATTGCGGCAGGAGGTATTCAATCAATTTTCAGGCTAAAAAAAGCTGCAAATCCTTTTCATCATCCCATTTTAACTTTTCAATATATAAGTCATCGCGTATTAAGATGGGCGGTTACTCCTGTTTTAATGGTACTTGTGTTTTTTTTAAACATTTATATTATTGTAGTTTACCCGGAGCTCATACTCTATAAAATCACTATGATTCTTCAAGTACTTTTTTACCTGGCTTCGTTATTAGGTTTTGTGATGGAAAAAAGGAAATTAAAAATGAAGATTTTCTTTATTCCTTACTATTTTACTTTGATGAACTATGCGGCTTTAGCAGGAACAATAAGGTATTTTAAAGGAAAACAATCTGCTGCCTGGGAAAAATCTCAAAGGAAAGCGGTTGAGCTGTAATTAAAAGTTAACACTCTTCAATGCCATTTTTTATACTGTAAACTTCTTTTTCAGGAAATTTATCCTGAATCAATTTAACAGCAATTTTGCTTTTTCCGCCATAACTGCAGCAGCAAACGATCACTTTTTCATGTGCTAAAGTATTGAGTTTATCTGGCAGGGAATTCAAAGGAATATTTATACCTCCCTTGTTAAAATCCTCAAACTCCCACTCTTCTCTAATATCAAGAAGCAAATAGTTTCCAAGCTGTTCTATTTCTGAAAACTCGATTTCTGTGGCTAAGTCTTTCACCTTCTTTGTAGTTATATGTTTTGAGTTGTTATCAGGCAACTGATAAAGATTCATTTTGTTTTCTAAGCTATCAAAAACCAACAGTTTCCCCGCTAAACATTCGCCTACCCCACTCACTATTTTAATAGCTTCATTCGCCATAAATAATCCTATTATACCGGCTAAAGTTCCAATTACTCCTGCTTGTGCACAACCAGGAATTGAATTCTCGTCTGGTTCATCCGGATAAACCGTCCGGTAACTAGGCCCTCCACCTAAATTAAAGACAGCAACCTGGCCTTCAAATTTAAAAATTGAACCAAATACCCAGGGTTTATTTTTTGCAACGCAAATATCATTTACCACATACCGGGTAGCAAAATTGTCTGAACCATCTATTAAAAAGTCGTATGGACTTATAATTTCTGGTGCATTATGAATATTAAACTTTACAGGATATGCTTTTACCCTTAACTCTGGATTGATCTTTTTAAGCTTCTCTGCTGCTACTTCTGCTTTGTTTTTACCAACATCTTGATGATTAAATAAAACCTGGCGGTGCAGATTAGTTTCCTCAACCTGATCAAAATCAACTATACCTATCTTACCAATACCTATTGCTGCAAGGTACTGCATTGCCGGGCATCCTAAACCTCCGGCTCCAATGAAAAGCACACTGGAATTCTTTAATTTTTCCTGTCCTTCGATTCCAAACTCGGGTAAAATAATTTGCCGGTTGTATCTTTTAACTTCTTCTGTTGATAATTTTATCATTTCCAAAAAATCAATAGAATGTGGACATTAATTATAATTAGCTTTAAGACTAGCTATCATGCTTTTCCAGTAGTTTTAGCAATACTGCAAAATCTTTAGGATATGGCGCCTCAAATGTTCTTTCTTCTCCATTCAGCATGGTAAAAGTAACTTCTCTTGCATGTAAGGCAAATCTTTTCATTATGGGCTGCTCCTCTTCGTCGGTAAGTCTATAGCCTCTTTTGATTTTAGATAAATACACGGGCTGCCCTCCATACATATCATCACCCGTTATAGAAGCTCTTTGCGTGGCTAAATGTATCCTGATCTGATGCATTCTACCGGTCACTGGTCTTGCCTCTATTAATGTATAGTGCTTGAAATATTTAAGAGATTTAAAATAAGTATCAGCTTTTTTTCCTTCACTCCTGCTAATCAGCACATTTCCTTTCCCTGCATTAAGAATTGGGAGATCAACCAGTAAATCGTCAAAAACATGTGTGCCATCTACTATAGCATGGTATACTTTCTTTACTTTCCTATGCTCGAACTGCATAGAAACATGGCGGTAAGCTTCGGGGTTTTTCGCGATAATTAGTAAGCCTGAGGTTTCCTTATCAATTCTATGACAAATTTGAGCATCTTCATGATACTGTTTTGCCATTCTTAGAAGATTAATCTCTCCACCTTCACGCTCATCTAAAGAAGCTAAAAAAGGTGGTTTACTCACAATGATCAGGTTGTTATCTTCAAACAGGATGATGTCTTCGAACTTAGGAAATTTCATATCATGCAAAGATATGTAAAAATTGCCTTTTTAAGGATTTGAGCAGATAAGAAACCCAACTGGAAATGGAAATAAATAAAAAAGGATCTGAATTCTGGCAGATCCTTTTAAATTGTATATTATAAAATCTCGAATTTATAACCCACACCTTTAACAGTGCTCACATAATTATCCCCTAATTTTTCTCTTAATTTACGGATATGTACATCAATAGTTCTGTTAGTTACAACAACTGAGTCTTCCCATATATTCTTCAAAATCACCTCCCGGGTATAAACTTTTCCGGGCTTTGATGCTAAAAGATAAAGTAGTTCAAATTCTTTCTTAGCCAAAACTATTTTGTTTCCATCCTGGTAAACTAAAAAAGCCTCTCTGTCTATTACTAAATCACCTATTTCTACCTTATTCTCTATCACTTCTTCGTTATGCACATTTCTTCTTAAAATGGCATTGATACGGCTTATTAAAGCTCTCGGCTTTATAGGTTTAGCAATGTAATCATCAGCTCCTACATTAAAACCTGCTATTTCAGAATATTCTTCGCTCCTTGCTGTAAGAAATACCATAAAAGTATTTTTAAATTCAGGCATTCCACGCATGATTCGGCAAGCTTCTATGCCATCCATTTTAGGCATCATGATATCCAGGATGATGAGATCAGGAAGGTGTTTCTTTGCTTCAGCAACAGCTTGCTGGCCATTTATTGCTGTAATTACATGATATCCTTCTTTTTTAAGATTATATTCTATCAAATCAAGAATATCAGGCTCATCATCTACAACTAAAATTTTCTGCTTGTTAGAACTCATTCTATTTTTATTTGTAGCTAAAATATCACCTTAAAAAGAATTAACAGTTAAAGCAATGTTAAGAAATCATTAATATTTACAAGATATTAACAAAGAGTTGTTTTAACAACCTTATAATGTTTTTTCTAAAAATTTCCTTAAATCTTCACTTCTTAAATTTTTCGCAATAATTTTTCCGTTAGGATCAATTAAAAAAGATGCTGGTATTGCATTGATATTGTATAGTCGAGCTGTTTCAGCATCCCATTGTTTTAGTTCAGAAACATGCTGCCAGTCTAAATTGTCAGCTTTAATAGCATTCAGCCACTTAGTCTGATCATCATCTAAAGAAAAACCAAAAACAGTGAAGTTCTTTGACTTAAAATCATGAAATATTTTAACAATATTAGGATTTTCCTGACGACATGGACCACACCAGCTTGCCCAAAAATCCAACAAAACGTACTTGCCTTTGAAGTCTGCCAATTTAATTTCCTTTCCTTCAGGAGATTTTGCAGAAAACTCAGGAGCAGCTTTCCCAACAGCAACTTGTTCTAAAGATTCCATTTGGCGGGCAAAAGCTATTACTGCTTTATTCTGCGGAAAGCTTTCTTTAGCTTCTTTACTATAGGCTATAATTTCGTTCTCGTATGCATTAGGGTCGGTTCCCATAATTACATTAGCCGCGAAAAATGCAGTTAAACTTTTTTTATTATTCTGGATAAATTGATATGATTTAGCTAAAAAAGGTTCGTACAGTTTCTGAGATTTTTCATGAAACTCTGCTATAATAGCATCTTTATTATCTTGGTTTTCTGCCACCAACTTACTGTATTTTTCTGCTAACTGTCCGCTCTCTAAGCTAAATTCAGAAGTGATTTTATTATATTCTGTAATTTTATCAGCTTCTGCAGAACCATTAATTTCATATGCTCCGCTATGGTTAGCCAGATCAGCTTTAAGCTTTATTTCATCACCATTTTGAGCAATTAACATATAAGATTTATCGCCCACAAATACCTGGTAAAACTCCGGCTGTTCTGATTTAGCTTTTAATACAAATTCTTTGTTCTCATTTAAAACTGTAGAATCCATAGGAATCATTTGCCCTAAACTATCGGCTACGAACAGGAAAACCTTCTTATTTTCACCAGCATTTTTTAATTCGCCATTAATTACAAATTCTGATTTCTTTGCACAAGAAACCATAGTTGCAACTAATAAAAGGAAAAATATCTTCACTAAATTCTTCATTTTAAACTTTCTATTTTATCTATTAAAATCTTATTTGCCTTTTTAGGGTCTATCTTTCCTTTCGAAATCTTCATTAACTCACCCATAAACAAACCTAAAACGCCTTTTTTGCCATTATTGTATTCTTTTACTTTATCTGGAAACTTATTAACAGCCTGTTCTATAAATTTTTCGATTTCTCCAGAATCACTATTTACCAGTATATTTAACTCAGTTACAATGGCTAACACGTCTTTCTCAGGATTGTTTATTAAAGCATTAAACACAACATCCTTTGCCTGGTTATTATTTAATTTACCTTCATCAATTAAATTAATAATTGATGAAATGCTTTTTGCAGGGATTTTTAAATCTGAAAACCCTATACCCTTTTCATTTAAATGCGATTTTACAGGTCCCATGATCCAATTTGAAGCCGATTTAAAGTTTTTAGTATGCTCTGCAATATCCAGGTAATAGTCGATCATTGCTTTTTCGGCGGTAATTACCCTTGCATCATACTCTGGTAATTTCATTTCATTCATCAGCCTAACAACTAATTGTTCTGGCAAAGCAGGCATCTCCTGCTTTATTTCTTCAATAAAGGCATCGCTTAAAGAAATCGGAAGCAGATCTGGCTCCGGAAAATAACGATAATCATTCGCCATTTCTTTAGACCTCAACGGAGAAGTTAAACCTGTATTGGCATCAAAATTTAAAGTATTTTGCTCTATCTTTACACCATCTTCAATTAAGCCAATCTGACGGGTAATTTCGTATTCAATTGCTTTCTGAACATTTTTAATAGAGTTTAGGTTTTTAACTTCACATCTTTTACCTAACTCTGTTTCTCCTTTAAGTCTCACAGAAATATTGGCATCACAACGCATAGAACCTTCTTCCATGTTACCATCACAAATTTCCAGGTACCTTACCAGTTTTCTTAGTTCTGATAGATAAGCTGCAGCTTCTTCCCCTGATGATATCACAGGCTCGCTTACTACTTCCAGTAAAGGAACTCCTGCCCTGTTTAAATCTATTAAAGAGTAAGAAGGGTCTATATCATGTATACTCTTACCTGCATCTTCCTCCATATGAATTCTGTTCAACAGAATTTCTTTAGAAGACCCGTCTGGTAAAAGCACTTTTAATTTACCGCCTTTACAAATAGGCTTATGATCCTGGGTAATTTGGTATCCTTTAGGAAGATCTGCATAAAAATAATTCTTCCTGTCGAAGTAATTATCTTTTACTATTTCTGAATTTATGGCCAGACCTAATTTCACAGCACTCCTGATCATTGCTTTATTGGTATAGGGCAATGCGCCTGGTAAACCTAAAGAAACCGGGCTAATATTGGTATTTGGCTGATTACCAAATTTTGCTGAATCTGTACAAAAAGCTTTAGAATTTGTAGAAAGCTGTACGTGAACCTCCAGGCCTATTACGGCTTCGTATTTGTCTTGCGTAGCGTTTGAAATAATCGTCATTAGTTTTGTTTTCCCGTAAAATATAAAGGGCACATTTCATCAAATATAATTTAAAACATACATTTTCACAGATTTAAAACAAATTTTGCGAATAATGTAAAATTTAAACCGGATTTAATCGTTCTTTTTAAAATAATGAAATTTGCACCGTATTCAATTGGTGTTCACAAAATCTTACAATTATGAAAAGGACTTTAATTCTTACTTGTTTACTTGCTGCCGCTTTTTTTTACAACAGTTCCAACGCCCAGGTGAACATTAATGTGAATATTGGGTCTCAGCCACAATGGGGTCCGGTGGGTTATGACCGTGTAGACTATTATTACCTTCCGGATATAGAAAGTTATTATTACGTCCCTACAAGACAGTTTGTTTATTTGCAAAGCGGAAGATGGATTTTTGCAAGCAGCTTACCTTCAAGATATAGAAATTACAATTTATATTCCGGGTATAAAGTGGTATTGAATGGTCACAGGCCTTATCATCATTTCCATAACCATAAGGTAAAGTATAAAAAATATAAAGGCCACCACCATAGGCAACATGTATTAAGAGGCAATGCTAAAGGAAAAAATTATGTTGCCTATAAAGGCGGAAATAACAGGTCTTATCAACAGGCGAGCTACAGACCTTCATCCAATAAAAATTACAGCCGCGGAAATAGCAGGAGTTATAATCCTGTAAAACATTCGCCATCTAAGCATAAAGGTGGCAACCACGGAAAACCTCATGGAAAACATAAAAGATAGGATTTATTAGTCTCCTAAAACAAGAAAAGGCAAACATCATGTTTGCCTTTTCTTGTTTAATATTTTAAGAGCTTTATTTAATAAACGATTTTGCTTTTTCTAAAGCAACATTAATTCCATCCGGATTTTTACCGCCAGCTGTTGCAAAAAAGGGCTGTCCGCCTCCTCCGCCCTGGATTTCCTTTGCTAATTCTCTTACAATGTTTCCAGCGTTTAGTCCTTTTTCTTTTACTAAATTATCTGAAAGCATTACTGTTAGATTTGGCTTTCCATCAAAATTAGCTCCAATTACCAGGAACAAGTTATCTACAATATCCTTCAACTGAAAAGCCAGGGTTTTAACAGCATCAGCATTTGGCAAGTCAACGGTATCTGCAATAAAGTTGATTCCGTTAATTTCCTGAGCTTTGGCTTTTAAATCGTTTTTCAATCCCGATGCTTTTTCAGCAACAGATTTTTCAATCTCCTTTTTAAGTTTGCTATTTTCTTCCAATAAAGACTCGATGCTTTTTGCAATGTCATTAGGGTTCTTTAACAACTCTTTTAAGGTATTTACCAGCTGGTTTTGCTGGCTGATAAATTGCTCGGCTTTAAATGCGGTTATTGCTTCAATTCTTCTTACTCCTGCAGCAACTGCACTTTCAGAAACTATTTTAAAGTACCCTATTTGACCAGTTGCCGGAACGTGTGTACCACCGCAAAGTTCTTTTGAATAGTGATCATCAAAAGTAATCACTCTTACAAAATCGCCATACTTCTCTCCAAACAAGGCCGTTACGCCACTTTCAATCGCTTGCTGGTAAGGAACGTTTCTTTCTTCTTTTAAAAAGATGTTCTCCCTGATCTTTTCATTCACAATTGCCTCCACCTGGTGAATTTCTTCATCCGTCATTTTAGAGAAATGAGAAAAATCGAATCTTAGATTATCCGCATTCACCAATGATCCTTTTTGATTCACGTGATCTCCTAAAACCATTTTTAGTGCTGCATGCAGTAAATGTGTTGCCGAATGGTTGTTTTCTGTAGCAATACGTTTTTTAGAATCAACCTTTGCTACAAAATCTACTTCTAAGTGATTGGGCAATTGATCTGTAAAATGAACTATTAATCCATTTTCCTTTTTAGTATCAGTTATCACAACTTCTTCTCCTTCGCCAATTAATAAGCCTGAATCTCCAACCTGGCCACCACTTTCGGCATAAAAAGGCGTAACATCTAATACCAATTGGAACTGTTCTTTACCTTTGGCGGTAACTTTCCGGTATTTAAGTATCTTAGATTTACTTTCCCAATCGTCATAACCAACAAAAGTGACTTCATCACCTTCGTGAACGATTACCCAATCCTGGGTATCTATGGCAGTAGCTGCTCTCGAACGAGTTTTTTGTTTTTCCAGTTCAACTGTAAAGCCCTCCATATCTACAGATAGTCCCTGCTCGCGAGCCATTAGCTCTGTTAGATCTATCGGAAATCCGAAAGTATCATATAGTTCGAATGCAAAAGGCCCGTTCATTACTGTTCCGGAATTCTCTTTTACATATTTATCAAAACGAATGATTCCATTCTCTAAAGTTCTCAGGAAAGAATTCTCCTCTTCCAAAATCACTTTTTGAACAAAATCCTGCTGAGAGATTAATTCATCAAAAACTCCTTTAAATTGCTCTGCAAGCAAAGGAATCAATTTATTCATGAAAGGTTCTTTAAAACCTAAATATTGATATGCATAACGAACCGCTCTTCTTAAAATTCTGCGGATTACATAACCTGCTTTATTATTTGAAGGCAATTGTCCGTCTGCAATAGCAAAAGCGATTGCCCTGATATGATCTGCCATTACACGCATGGCAACTGCCTGGTTCCAGTCGGAATCTCCGGGAACAGCCGCAGCATTATATGGAACTCCTGCAGACTGAGAAATAAACTCTATCATAGGGGTAAACACATCCGAATCGTAATTGGAAGTTTTCCCCTGGATCACACGTACCAAACGCTCGAAACCCATTCCGGTATCTACGTGTTGTGCCGGCAGTTTTTTTAGCGAACCGTCTTTTAGGCGGTTAAACTCCATAAAAACATTATTCCATATTTCTATTACCTGCGGGTCGTCGGCATTCACCAGACTTGCACCAGAAATTTTTGCTCTTTCTTCGTTCGTACGGCTATCGAAATGAATTTCTGAACATGGACCACATGGACCAGTTTCTCCCATTTCCCAGAAATTGTCTTTCTTGTTTCCTAAAAGGATACGGTCTTCAGGTACAAACTGCTTCCATAGTTCAAAAGCTTCCTGGTCTTTTGCCAAACCCTCTTTATCATCACCTTCAAAAATGGTAACGTATAAACGCTCTTCATCTAATTTATAAACCTCGGTTAGTAATTCCCAGCTCCAGGCGATGGCATCTTTCTTAAAATAATCGCCAAAGCTCCAGTTACCCAACATCTCAAACATGGTATGATGATAAGTATCGATCCCCACTTCTTCCAGGTCGTTATGCTTTCCTGAAACACGTAAACAACGTTGGGTATCTGCCACACGCGGATATTTTATAGGTGCTTCGCCTAAAAACAAATCTTTAAACTGATTCATACCCGCATTGGTAAACATCAAAGTTGGATCGTTTTTAACAACAATAGGTGCAGATTGAACAATCTGGTGGCCTTTAGAAGCGAAAAAATCTAAAAATGCCTGACGAATTTCTTTTGCAGTCATACTCATAAGCTGCAAAGATAAATTTGATTTTGGATTTTTGATAAAGAATTTACCATGAAGGTTATTCACGGGATTTTTTTGTTTTTAGAGGCATAAAAAATCCCGGAAAAGGACGAGCTATTTAGATCTAAAAAAACATCTTTTCCCAAAATCGGATGGTATATAATATCTTTGAGGGATGAATAACATTAAAGCAATTATTTTCGATTACGGAAACGTAATTTTCAGTATAGATTTTTTACGTACGCAAAATGCATTTAAGGAATTAGGAATAGAAAATGTAGAAACTTTCTTTTCTCACAAAGGTCATGTATCTCTTTTTGATGAATTTGAAAAGGGAAATATTTCTGCTGCAGCGTGGCGCGACGGAATAAGATTGTATGCAAAGAGACCTGATCTTACCGACCAACAGATAGACGATGCATGGAACTCTTTATTAATTGGTGTAGCAGACGGAAATCACGATTTATTATTGAAAATCAGTAAGCAATACCCTACGTTCCTCCTCAGTAACACCAATGAAGTGCATTACAAATGGATAATGGAATACTTAAAAAAAGAGTTTAATTTAGAAAATAATTCTTCCTTATTCACCAAAGATTATTACTCACACTTAATGGGGATGCGAAAACCTAACAAAGACATTTTTCAATATGTTTTAGATACTCATCACCTAAAAGCAGAAGAAACGTTGTTTATAGACGACAGTCCGCAGCACTTAAAAACTGCAAAAGAATTAGGCTTACAAACTTATTTAATGACGGCTCCTGATAATTTACAAACCTACTTTAAAAACAATGGCTTACTAAAAGAGGAAAATTAAATCCCTCTTCTTTTCATTTCCTGCTTATAAAAAAGCAGCTCTTCAGCAGAGTGCCCCATGCTAATGGAATATTCTTGTGAAGGTTGTAATAAATGAGCCAGTAAAGGTTTTATAGGTCCATAAGGGATATTTTTAGACACATTGCAACCTGCATCGGCAAGATTAAAACTCAGGTGATCGCTCATTCCGTAACGTTGGGCATAGTGGATATGTTTGTGGTTGAGAGGAACATGTTGAGTTTTTTGCAAATCCATCAATAATGAGCAGGATAAAGAGTTGTGCGTCCCCAGTATAAATGCGACTTTATCTTTATGATTAAAACAAAGTTGAAGAGCCAGGTTATAATCCTGGTCTGTTGCTTCTTTAGTAGCATGCAGGGGTAACAAATAGCCTTTTTCCAATGCTCTCTTTTTTTCTCTTTCCAGATAGGCCCCCTTTACCAGCTTAGCCCCAAGAAAAAAATCCTGTTTTTCAGCCATCAGGATATCGGTTTTAAGAGCTGATAATTTATCACGACGGTATAGTTGATAAGTATTGAAGACAACAGGTTTTTCTTTATTATATTTTAATATCATTGCTACAGCAAAACTGTCTATTGCGTTTTGTATCCAGCTTTCCTCAGCCTCAATCATAATTCTTACATCACATTCATGAGCAGTTTTGCAAATTTGGTCGATTCTATCTTCTGCTTTTGTAAGCTCAAACCTCTCTGTTTCATTTAAAGATTCACTATTATTTAATTTTTCCAGCAAGGCATTTCTTATGAGCCCTGATATTCTGAAAGAACAAAAGGGAATATATTTTGATGCTCCCCTTGCTTTTAAAATATTTTTCACCACTTCATTTGCAGTAGCATTAAAGGTTGCTTCTTCTTCTTTGCCGGTGACACAATAATCCAAAACTGCTCCCACGCCATTTTTAGAAAGCTTGTTAATGATAGGCTGATTAGCTCGGATGGTCTCTCCTCCGCAAAATTGTTTGTGGAACTTCCGTTTAATTAAACTTTTTACAGGAAAAGCCATATCTAATGCAAATTTCCGTAAAAACGGTCCGGCTTTGATCAAAAAATTACTGCTAATTATTTTATAAAGCCTGTATGACTCTTTCAATTCTGTATTAGATTTATATCTAAAAGCTACCTCTGTATTCTGAAAAGAGGTATTTCCGTCCTTTTCAGGAAGATTATTTTGTAGAATCATATCATCAAAATACAAAAAAAGTTTACTTTACAACAATCTGGTTTTTTGTAAGTTTGCCCTGATGATTGATTTTAAATTAGAGGGAGAATTTATCCCCATGATACAGCTTTTAAAAGCCACGGATTTGGTTTCCTCAGGAGGTGAAGCCCAAACAGTAGTAGAGCAAGGTTTTGTAAAATATAACGGGCAAACAGATTACCGTAAAAGATTAAAAGTAAAAAAAGGCGACATCGTAGAATTTAACAATCAACAAATAAATATTATATGAAATCACATGTTTAAATAATCATTAAGCACACAGACAATGATTATTTAAACATTAAGGGTTTCATCAAAGAAAAATAAACGAATGAATAAAGTAGAAAGTAGCGGTTACAATATATATTTTGATAACTCTTTAAAATCTTTACAGGATTTTCTTGCAGAAAGTAATTATTCTAAAATTTTCATCATCACTGATGAACATACCGGGAAGTTTTGCTTACCGGTTTTACAGGAAAAGCTTCCGGAATTGGATAATTTCGACATTATTGAGATCCCTTACGGGGAAGAAAATAAAAACATAGATTATTGTATAGGCATATGGAGAATGCTGCTTGATTTTGAAGCAGACAGAAATGCCCTGGTGATTAACCTTGGTGGTGGTGTGGTTACTGATATGGGAAGTTTTGCCGCATCTACATTTAAACGAGGAATTGATTTTTTACAAATCCCAACTACATTACTCTCCCAGGTTGATGCATCTGTTGGTGGAAAAACCGGTATCGATATAGAAAATGTAAAGAATATTATTGGAACTTTTGCGCAACCGAAAGCAGTAATTATTTGTGATGATTTCCTAAAAACCTTACCTCAAAACCAATTAACCTCTGGCTTTGCAGAAGTGATTAAGCATGGTATTATCGCTGATGGTAATTATTATAAGGAGATCATCCAACTCAGCAATCCTAAAGAAATTACTGCTGCACAAATACAACGTTCTGTAGAGATTAAAAATGCAGTAGTTTTAGAAGATCCTTTTGAAAAAGGCTTAAGGAAAATCTTAAATTTCGGACATACCATTGGTCATGCTATAGAATCATGGTCATTAGAAAATGAAAGTAACCCGCTAACACATGGCGAAGCCATTGCCATTGGTATGATTTGCGAGGCCTACCTTGCTTTTAAAGAAGGTCTACTAAAAGAGGAAGATTTAAATACGATAAAAAATGACATCCTGAAATTCTTCCATCATTATAGAATTAACAAAACCATAGATCATAAATTACTCGAAACCATGCAACACGACAAGAAGAATGTTGCTGGTAAAATAAATTTCTCTCTGCCAGACAGCATTGGTAGCTGTAAATTTAATGTTGTGGTTTCTCATGAACTCATCAAAGAAAGTTTAAATTATTATAGAGATCTTGTATAGAAATTATAATAACACAAAGAATCCAGCTTAAAGCTGGATTCTTTGTTTAAACTTAATTATTTTGGGAATCAAACATTATACTCAGATTTCCAATTCTGAATGGTATTTGTGTAAGCTGATGTGTTAATTAAATGAACTGCTATGGCAGTTTTAGCTCCAGTGTAAACATTAGAATCTGGTAATTTATTTTCTGAAACAGACTGATAAAAATCTTTTAGAGCGTACCACGTTCCGTCTTTAGTAGCTTCGGGCAAAATCGGTATACCCCCATCCTTATTCCAGGTAATTTTTGTAGCTCCGGTAACACCATCAACCGTTTCGAGTTCCTTTCTGGTTACTTTTTCAGGATAAAAAACACCTTCATTCATTAAAAGCGAAACTGTACCTTTCGAGCCTTTGATTTTAAACAAATAGCCATCTCTTTCATTAGAACATGTTGCACCAAAATTCCCAATCATTCCTTCCTTCTGATATCTTAAAGTTGCCTGGATATTATCAAAAGTTTCTCTACCGTCTTTATAATTATCTATGCCTCCCGTGGCATAAATCTGGTCGGGCTGTGTGTCAAAAGCCCAGTTGATAAAATCTATCTGGTGAGAGAGGAGTTCTGCAGCCAGTCCGCCCGAGTACTCTTTATACATCCGCCAGTTAACCTGACGTTCTAAAGAAGGATTTGAAACAGCTCTTCTCCAGTTCCAGTTTCTATCCCAACGGCTGTCTATTTGGGTAACTTTCCCCAAATAACCGTTCGCAATCATTTCTTTTACCTTGTAATATAAGGGCGAGGATCTGTACTGGTGCCCTACTTGCAATACTTGCTTAGGATATTTTTCAACCAGTTTCACCAGCTCCAAAGATTCTTCAGCATTAAAAGTCATGGCCTTTTCCAGGTACACATGCTTTCCTGCCTGTAAAGCTGCTTTTGCAATTTCAAAATGCAGATTTAAGGGAGTGGCAATGATTACCGTATCAATCTTTTTATCATTAAGAAGTTTGCGATAATCATTATATAATTTATTAGATGGTAGCCCCTGAATTTTTTTGGCACTTTCCAGGCGGAAGTTTAGCGGATCGCATAAGGCTTTTACCTCATACATTTCCGGGAATTCTTGCATCACCTTCATAATTCCGGTTCCGCGGTCTCCGCAGCCAATGATACCGATACTTAATTTCTTAGATGCTAAACTCGCAAATAATTGATTTTGAAATATCATTCCCCCTGCCAATACGCCAGATTGCTTTAAAAAAATCCTTCTGCTCATGCTCTGAACTCGTTAAATATTTATTTCCTGAAAATAGAAATTAATATTTAAAAATCTTACCATTCGCCATTACTTCTTGTTTTTTGCTGTCAAAAGTAGCTTTAGAGCCTGTTCTTGCTGCTGCAGTTGTCATAATATTGGCAATAGAATGGTAATAACCTGCTTCTACTGGTGCGTTTGGCTGTTTCCTGCTTCTTACACATTCCATCCAGTTCCTCATGTGTGAAGATGTTAAAGCATCAGCCCCGGTATTTGCAGATGCAGCCACCTTAACTGCATATTCTGATAAGTTTACTTCAGGCAATAAATTCTCTTTCATCCCCATCGCTTCGGCATGTCTTTTTTCTAAACCGCCATTAGCAGAAACTTTATTGGTTATTAAATTTAATTCGCCGCCATTTGAGTAATAGATCTCTGCTGGCCTTTCGTCTCCATTATGCATCCTTGAGCCGAATGTAACCTGGAAACCTTTATCAGAATTCTCTTCGCCATAATCAAAAACTGCGGTAGTGGTATCCCAATTGCTTCTGCCATCTTTCCATTGATAAATCCCGCCATTTGCCACTACACTCCTTGGGTGTTTTAAACCTGTAAACCAGTGAACAGTATCAATTTGATGAGACATCCACTGCCCGGGCATTCCTGAAGAATACGGCCAGAATAAACGGTACTCCAGGTATTTTCTTGGATCCCATTTTTCGAAAGGCCTGTTCATTAAGAATCTTTTCCAATCAGTATCTTCTTCCTTGCATTTCGCGACCAAATCAGGTCTTCTCCATCTGCCTGGCTGGTTAACATTCCAGGTTAATTCCACCATGGTAATATCTCCAAATTTACCTGATTTGATAAATTGATCTGCCGCCTTATAATTGTTTCCGCTCCTTCTTTGCGAACCAATCTGCACAATTCTGTCTTTGGCTTTAACTGCTTTAAAAGCAGCCTTATTATCTTCCATGGTTTCTGCAAACGGTTTTTCTACATAAGCATCACAATTAGCGTTAACCGCTTCTATGGTGTGTAGAGCATGCTGAAAATCTGCAGTACTAATAATTACAGCATCCAAATCTTTCATTTGGTATAACTCATCATTATTTCTGAATGCTACAATATCATTTCCGGTACGTTTTTTCAAAGCAGCCTGACCTTCTTCTCTTCTAAATTTCCAAAGATCAGAAACTGCAACAATATCAAAATTTAACTCTTTATTATGATTGAGGAAAGAAGGTAATAAAGAGCTTCTAAAACGATCTGAATATCCTACAGCTCCAACCCTGACCCTGTCATTGGCTCCTATAATTTTACCATAGCTTTTCGCACTCATCCCCATCGTTCCTAAATAAAATCCGGCACCTGCTATGGCAGACTGTTTAATAAATTTTCTTCTTGAGTTTTCCATGTTTAACAGGTTTAGTTAAGTTCTCTGATTTTTATACTTCTGAAAGAAACATCATCCCCATGATCCTGTAATAAGATCTTCCCTTTAGGGGCCATACCGAATTTTGGCCAGTTTTTATATTTACTGATAGCAACTAAGTCATTAAATTCTTTTGAGCCTCTTACAAACTCAATTACTTTAACCCCATTTAACCAGTATTCTACTTTATTATCTGGTGAAACTTTTATTACCCCCTGGTTCCATTCTCCAATTTTTTTGATAAATCTCGGGGGTTTGTTAGATTTAATCAGGTCATATACCGAGGCTAAAGTTCTGTTTCCTTCACGTCCCAGTTTTGCATCAGGATGCTTCTCATCATCTAAAATCTGGTATTCCAGGCCAATAGCCGATCCTTTATTTCCTTCACTTTCTGTTACGAAATACTTCACACCGCTATTAGCACCTTCAGATAATTTAAAATCGAACTTTAATTCAAATGCGCCATATTCTTTTTCGGTAACGATATCACCTCCATTGGTAGACTCTGCACCACCAGATTTTAGAACGCTTAATACCCCATCTTTAATTTCCCAACCTTTTGCAGGGAAAGCCGGCTTATAAGCGCCTCTCCATCCTTTGGTTGTTTTCCCGTCCCATAATAATGAGAAACCATTTTTGGCTTCCTGGGCAGACAGATCATTAGGAATGTAATTGGCTACGAAAATATGATCCAATGGGGATGGTTTAAGATTTTCTGTTTTGATTTTAATATTTCTCCATTTGATTTGCTTTCCTGGAGTTTCATTTTTATTGATAGAATGTACCTGAAAGGCAATAAATCCTTCAGAGGTTAAATCATCAATTACATGGGCGGCAGGCACACCATTTACCCAGGTTCTAATAGAATTGCCTATGCATTCTATCCTGTATTTATTCCAGGCATTATTCTTAAAAGCAGATTTTGCTGCAGGATTAAGTTCCATTGTGTATAACCAGCCTCTCCTGCTCTCGTCATAGATGCCGCCGCTCCAGGCTCTCTCGGATGGATCTATCTCTACCTGGTAGCCATGTACGCGTCCGTTTTGGTAATCAGGTAAACTATTGCTCCTGATTTGTACACCTGAATTCATCGAAGGATCTACAAAAAGTTCCAGTTCTAAAATAAAATCTTTGTACATTTTCTCGGTTGCCATAAATGAGTTAGGTTCATTACTAACCGTAGTTCCCACCATTTCACCGTTTTTCGCCTGGTAAATTGCTTTACCATTTAATTGTTTAAAGCCTTTAAAATCTTTTCCATTAAAAAGATTTTTCCAGCCGCCCTCTGCTGAAGATTGCGCAAAAGCTGAAGAAGAAAGCACCAGCAGCATGCTAAACATTGATTTGAATTTCATTTTATAATTAGGTTTAACTAAGTCTCTAGCTTTTCTATCCAATATTTCAATTACTATTATTAAAACATATGGATGATGGCTTATACAGATTTAGGTTTTATGATTACTAAATTCAATAAAATAAAGTGATTTTTTATGTTTCGAGCTTAATATTTCTACGTAATCGATTTCGTAACATTAAACTATTTATAACAGGTAAGCAATCCTCAACTGTTCCTCTAAATAAGATTTCGCTATGGGCGCTTCAGTTTTGAGATCTTTCCACCGTCCTTCAATAAAAATGTGTCCTTTATAGCCAATTTGTTTCAATGCTTTTAAATAGGGAATAAAATTATCTCGCTTAAACCCAGGATAAGTTCTTTCTTCCTTTTCAGCAATCTCGCAGTATTCTATAACCTCTCCAGCATCGATGATGCTTTGCGGAGATTCATTTTCTTTCATCATATGATAGATATCTGCATTTAGCTTAAAATTTGGATGATTTACACTTTTAACTACTTCTGCAGCATCTTTTAAAGTATTTATAAAATTAGTCTCGGTACTATTTAGATTCTCTAAAAATATTTTGACATTATGTTCCCCAGCAAGCTGTGCTAATTTTTTACTTAGAGAAATAAATTCCGTGAGCGCTGCCTCCTGGCTATAACCCTCAGGTAAGTTTCTTGGTCCGCCACTGCCCAATACAATAGCGTAAACACCTAAACTTTTTGCCCGCCGAAAGACCGTATCAGCATAAGACAGCACTCTTTTTTCATCCAGCTCTGGTCCTACCAGCTTTATATCTGCAGGAAAAAACACATTACACATGTAGATCTGACATTTTAAGTTTTTGACAGTCTTCATATTATTCTGGAATTGGGCCTCACTTAATCTCGGTGATACCATTCTCGAAACCGATTCTCCTATTAAAGAAAAACCAGAATGATATAAGATACTATCATTCACTATAGATGAAGCAATACCTAATTTTGGAACCTGGGCATAGGATAATTGGACACACAAACTCGAATAAAAGAATAAAATAGATTTTTTCATATGGCTTTAATTATAATTGGCATATAAATATAGAATTAAAATTAATATAACTATAAGATTTATTTAGCGCAAAAACTACTGCATTTTATTTGTATCCCACTAAACATTTTTTTAACTTATTTAATTAAATTTATGCATAAAATTCACTTATTTTTTCTAAAAAAACCTATAAAAAATCAATAAAAAGAAGAAAAATAATTCTAATAAATGATTTAAAAACACACAATAAAGTCTTCATTATCAACTTAAAAACACAAATTCAACTCAATAATACCATAAAAACATTCAAAAAAAAACTAAAAAAAATAGGTTCAAAATATTATAAAAAATCTGAAAAACTTATTCCTTTTCTAAAGAATAAAAACATATAAAAAACATAAAAATTTAAATAAATTTTGCTGGTTTGTTTTTAATTTATACATTTGCCAGACAACACGAAAAGAACATGAAATCATTTAACTCATATTATCATATCTACTTTTATCTAATCCATAAAAGCCGATAATAATATGCGACTAAATAGTTCAAATATTAAAGACCCGGCCAGATGTTCGGGTCTTTTTTTTAAGATTTAATAATGGAAACAAAAAAGAGAGTAGCAATACAGGGAATCAAAGCCTCATTTCATGAAGAAGCAGCATTTAAGTTTTTCGGAAACGACATAGAAACTGTTGAATGCAATTCCTTTAAAGAAACATTTCAGAAATTAAAAAACAAGGAAGCTGACTATATAGTAATGGCTATCGAAAACAGTATTGCCGGCAGTTTATTACCTAATTACACACTTTTAAGAGAATATAATTTCCCGGTAATTGGAGAAGTGTACCTACATATACAGCTACACTTAATGGGATTACCTGGTGTGAAGTTCGAAGATGTAAAAAATGTAAGCTCACACCCTATTGCTATACGCCAATGCGGAGAATTTTTAGATGATTACCCTCTACTAAAAGTAACCGAGAGTAACGATACTGCTGCTTGCGCAAAGAAGATCAAAGAAGAGCAATTAAAAGATACCGTTGCCATTGCAAATACTTTAGCTGCAGAATTATATGGTTTAGAAATTCTGGAAAGAAGAATAGAAACCAATAAAAAGAACTATACCCGATTTTTAATTTTAACAGATCAGGAAACTGAAATAAAAAATCCTAACAAAGCATCAGTTTCTTTCCAGGTGAAAGATGAAATGGGAATTTTAGCTAAAATATTAAACGTTCTTGTAGAACATGAAATCAACATGAGTAAAATCCAATCTATGCCTGTTATTGGTAAAAGAAATGAATTTACTTTCTACATTGATCTGGAATGGAAAAGCTCAGGAAATTATGATTCCGCAATACGCAAACTATTAAGACTGACTCATAATTTCAATATTATGGGTGAGTATAGAAAAAATGATAAAGTTTAAATATTATATAAAGAACTCTTTAAAAATCTAACAACGACATGAAACTAAATTTAAACATACAACCATTACAAAGCTGGTTCAATACTAACGGACAGCCTATTATTATTTCCGGGCCATGCAGTGCTGAGTCTGAAGAACAATTATTAGAAACTGCCCGCCAGGTAAAGGCTACGGGAAAAGCACATGTTTTAAGAGCCGGTATCTGGAAACCAAGAACTCGTCCGGGAGAATTTGAAGGTATTGGTAAAATTGGTTTAGAATGGCTAAACAAAGCTAAAGCAGAAACAGGCTTACCTATTGCTGTTGAGGTTGCTAACGCTGCTCACGTAAAAGATGCTCTGGAGGCTGGAGTTGATATCTTATGGATTGGTGCCCGTTCTACAGTAAACCCTTTTACAGTTCAGGAAATTGCTGATGCTTTACAAGGTGTAGACATCCCAGTTTTAGTAAAAAATCCAATCAACCCTGATTTATCTTTATGGATTGGCGCTTTAGAAAGAATCAACAGAGCTGGTATCACTAAATTAGCTGCTATACACAGAGGTTTCTCTTCTTTCGAGAAATCTGCATACAGAAACGAACCAATGTGGGATTTAGCGATACAGTTAAAAACTTTGGCTCCGGAATTGCCAATCTTTAACGATCCATCTCACATTTGCGGAACAAGAGATTTAATTCCTTACGTTTCTCAAAAAGCACTTGATTTAGACATGCAAGGTTTAATGATTGAGTCTCACATGGACCCTTCAGTTGCCTGGACAGATGCTAAACAACAAGTTACTCCTGCGAGATTAACAGAAATTATAGACGGATTAACTGTTAGAAAAGCAGATTCTTCTAACACAGAATTTACTGATAAACTAGCTGATTTAAGAGGTGCTATCGATAGAATTGACGACCAAATTTTACAAAAATTAGGCGAGAGAATGGCTTTAGTTGAAAAAATTGGAGAATACAAAAGAGATAACGACGTTACTATTTTACAGGTAACACGTTGGGAAGAAATTTTAGAGAAAAGAGTTGCAATAGCAAGCGCTTTAAAATTAGAGAAAGATTTCACTGAGAAAATTCTTGAACTGATCCACCACGAATCTATCCGTAAGCAAACGGCTATCATGAACGCCAATACAGAATTAAGCTAATAATGAGTAATAACATTCTCATCAGTAATAAAAACAAGAATATTTTAGAAACCATAGAACTTACGGGTTCTAAAAGTGAAAGCAACAGGGCCCTAATTATTCAGGCTTTGAGCGATGGAAAAGTGAACATAGAGAACTTATCCAGCGCTGCAGACACTGTAACGTTAAACCAAATTCTTAAAAGTTTAAAAACTGGAGATCTTAAAGAAGCAAACGTAGGGCCGGCTGGTACGGCCATGCGTTTCTTAGCTTCATTCTTAACCGTTAAGGGAGTTGATACCATTTTGACGGGAACAGAAAGAATGAAACAAAGACCTATCGGGATTTTGGTTGATGCTTTGCATCATATTGGCGGGAATATTTCTTACGTTGAAAACGAAGGCTTCCCTCCTCTTAAAATTGCTGCAGACTTTCAACAAAAAAACAATTCTGTAAGAATAAAAGGAGATATCAGTTCGCAATACATCACCTCTTTGCTGTTAGTTGCTTCTTATTTACCGGAAGGCTTAACTTTAGAGATTGATGGCGAATTAACATCTAAACCTTATGTGGAAATGACTTTGGGCTTTTTAGCACAATGTGGCATTCAGCATACCTGGGTAGATAATAAAATTTCTATTCCTCACCAGGATTTTACAGAAAGCAAGTTAATGGTAGAACCAGACTGGAGCGCCGCTTCTTACTGGTATGCATTTGCTGCTTTGGCTGATTCTGCAAAAATCACTTTACCTTATTTAAGAGAAAACAGCTTACAGGGTGACAGCGCAATTGTAGAAATTATGGCTGATTTTGGTGTAAAAACAACATTTACTTCAACTGGTCTGGTTTTAGAAAAAGTAAATACACCCATTGAAAATAAGTTTTTCGACTTAAAGAACTGTCCTGATTTAGCACAAACAGTTATTGTAGTGAGTGCAGCATTAGGTCATGAAGCTACTTTTACTGGCTTAGAGACTTTAAAAATTAAAGAAACAGACCGTGTAAAAGCTTTACAAGAGCAATTGGCTAAAATAGGCGTTAAACTCATCGAAAAAGACTTAAACTACACATTAGATTGCAGTGGGTTGCATTTCCCAAAAAAAATCTTTGTAAACACTTACGAAGACCATAGAATGGCAATGGCTTTTGCTCCTTTGGCTTTATTAATTGATGAAGTTGAAGTTGAGGAAGAAAAAGTAGTAGAAAAATCTTACCCTCATTACTGGGAAGATGTAAAGAAAATTGGATTCACGTTAAGTAAAAAGTAAAAAGTACAAAGTAGAAAGTACCAGTATATCGCATAAAAACTTTATACTTTTAACCTACTACTTTCAACTAACTAAAAATATGGCAGGAAATTCATTCGGTGAAGCTTTTAAAATTACCACATTTGGCGAATCTCACGGTAAAGCTATTGGGGTAATTGTGGATGGCTGTCCGCCCAACGTAAATATAGATTTAGATTTTATACAGGCAGAGTTAGACAAACGTAAGCCAGGGCAATCTAAAATCACTACTCAAAGAAAAGAATCAGACACTTGCCAGATTCTTTCCGGGGTGTTTGAAGGAAAATCTACGGGTACTCCTATCGCTATTATTATTCCTAACGAAGATCAGAAATCTAAAGATTACGATCATAATAAAGATACTTTTAGACCGTCTCATGCGGATTACGTCTACCAGGAGAAGTATGGTATTCGCGATCATCGTGGTGGAGGCCGTTCCTCAGCAAGAGAAACCGCAGCAAGAGTTGCCGCAGGAGCAATTGCTAAGTTAGCATTGAAACAAATAGGAATCGAGCTAGCAGCACATGTTTCTGCTGTTGGAAAGTTAAATGCTCCTCATGTAATTATTGATTCTGTTGAAGAATTTGAGAAGCTGAGGGAGAATAACATTGCAAGATGCGCAGATCCTGCAACAGCAAATGCAATGATCGAGCTGATTGATGAAGTGAGAAAAGCCGGTGATACTATTGGTGGTAAAGTTTCTTGTACCATTAAAAACTGTCCGGTTGGTTTGGGCGAACCTGTTTTTGATAAATTACATGCCGATTTAGGAAAAGCGATGTTGAGCATAAATGCTGTACATGGTTTTGATTATGGATCTGGCTTTGACGGATCTGA
Source organism: Pelobium sp. (assembly GCA_045629485.1). Taxonomy (GTDB): domain Bacteria; phylum Bacteroidota; class Bacteroidia; order Sphingobacteriales; family Sphingobacteriaceae; genus Pseudopedobacter. The sequence continues at coordinate 29,628 of JAZQRF010000154.1, forward strand.
AATGCGTGGATCTGAACATAACGACATTTTTGATAAAGATACTAACGGAAAAGTAATTACCCGCACTAATTTCTCTGGTGGAATTCAGGGTGGTATTTCTAATGGTATGGATATTAATTTTAGAGTAGCCTTTAAACCGGTTGCTACCATTATGACAAACCAGCAAACTATTAATAAAGCAGGTGAAATTGCCGAAATCAAAGGTAAAGGCCGACACGATCCATGTGTGGTTCCAAGAGCTGTGGCTATTGTAGAAGCCATGGCAGCGATTGTGGTATTAGATCATTACCTAAGAAATAAAACTTACCATTAATAAATTAATTTTTATTAAGAAAGGAGTTACACAAAATGTAGCTCCTTTTTGCTTTCTAGTCTCTTTTGTTACCAACCAATTACAAAAGAATAATTATATTGTATCTCATCGCAATTAATTTCTTAGCATTATGCAAGCTTCAGCAAAAGAATATATAGAAAATTTGTTTCCTCAGTTCGAACCTGCCCTGCAGGAACTTATAATTGAGAAAGCCATATTAAAAACCTTTTCTGCCGGCGAGATGCTGATGCAAACCGGCCAGTATTTTAGATCTACGTTATTAATTGCAGAAGGCAGGGTTAAACTTTACAGGCAGGGAGAAAACAACGAAGAGTTTTTCATGTACTACCTAGAATCCGGTAATGCATGTGCTCTTTCCCTAATATGTGCAGCAAAACAAGAAACCAGTAAGATTATGGCTAAAGCAGTAGATGACACTACAGTTTTGATGATCCCTATCGACCTGATGGATAATTTGATGAGAAATTATAAATCCTGGTATTATTTTGTAATGGAAACCTACAGATCAAGATTTGAAGAATTATTAGTCACTATAGATAGCATTGTATTTAAATCCTTAGATGAGAGACTGCTTTTTTATCTTCAGAAACAAGCCGAACAATTAAAAACAAAACATTTAAATATTACACACCAGGAAATAGCCAATGATTTAAATTCCTCAAGGGAAGTAATTTCCAGATTATTAAAAAAAATGGAACTTCAAGGCGATTTAACCCTTTACCGCAACTATATAGAATGGCATAAATAGGTTAAGTGACAAAAGTCACTGTACACTCGTTTCAGAATCCCGACTTTTGTTTTAAACAAAATGAAATGGAGATTATCGCAAAAGGACACATCAGCTTTAATTGCTGCTTCCTAAGCTCCAAAGTATTTTTAAGTAAATAACAAACATTAATAAATTTAAAATGATAGAATTCATCAGCCAACCCTGGCCCTGGTACATTTCGGGTATGCTCATAGCTACCATAATGGTAACACTTCTCCTGTTTGGCAAATCATTCGGTTTTTCCGCTAATTTAAGAACCATATGTAGTATGGCCGGTGCAGGTAAAAAAGTAAAATTTTTCGACTTTGACTGGAAAGCGCAAATATGGAATCTTCTGTTTTTAGTTGGTGCAGTAATTGGAGGCTTTATTGCTAAAAACTACCTGAGTAATCCTTCAGACTTAAGCTTATCTGTAGCAACTATCAGAGATTTGCAGGCTTTAGGAATATATTTTAACGGAGAACTCAACCCAGGCGAGCTGTTTTCCCTTGAGGCGCTTAAACAGCCTAAAACCATTATTTTACTATTAACTGGAGGTTTATTGGTAGGTTTCGGATCCCGATATGCAGGAGGATGTACCTCAGGGCATTCTATATCCGGCATCTCTAATCTACAAATTCCTTCGATAGTTGCAACAATTGGCTTTTTTATTGGGGGTCTGATAATGACTTATCTCCTGATGCCGCTTATTTTTAATTCTTAATTATGAAATTCTTAAAATATATTACAGCCGGTATAATCTTCGGCATTATTATGGCCAAATCAGAAGCGGTTTCCTGGTTCAGAATCCAGGAGATGTTTCGCTTCCAGTCTTTTCACATGTATGGCATCATCGGTACAGCAGTTATAGTAGGTGCATTAGCCGTTTTTATCATTAAGAAATTAAGACTAAAAGATATCAATGGCGACCTGATCATCTTCAAAGACAAAGACAAAAACTATAAACGTTATCTTATTGGAGGAACAATATTTGGCTTAGGCTGGGCATTAACAGGCGCCTGTCCCGGCCCTATATTTGTGAATCTTGGTTATGGTTATCTCTCTATGGCTTTGGTAATTATTGGGGCTTTAACAGGAACCTATCTTTATGGAGTTTGGAAAGACAAGCTTCCTCACTAAAATAAAAAAACATGAAAATCCAGCAATTTGAAGACAAATACCTTTCGCATTATAGCTATGCTATTTTAAGTGAAGGTGAAGTTATTTTAATAGACCCAACTCGCAATCCTCAGCCTTATTACAAATATGCAGAAGCGCATCAAGCGAAGATTAAGGGTATTATTGAAACGCATCCTCATGCAGATTTTGTGAGTAGCCATTTAGAAATTCATCAGCATACAGGTGCAAAAATATATACACACAGTCTTACCGGTGCAAGCTACCCATTCGAGGCTTTTGATGAAGGCGCAAGCATTTCTTTTGGGAACATAAAATTAAAAAGCCTGCACACCCCCGGCCATTCTCCGGACAGTATTTGTGTAGTACTGGAACAAGAGGGAAAAGATAAAGCCGTATTTACAGGGGACACGCTTTTTATCAGCGATTGTGGCAGACCAGACTTACGCGAAGGTGCCGGAAACATGAAAGCAAAAAGAGAAGAACTGGCAAGGCAAATGTATTATTCTCTTCGTCATAAATTAATGCCTCTTGCCGATGATGTATTGCTATACCCCGCACATGGAGCCGGTACCTTGTGCGGCAAAGCCTTAAGCAGCGAGAACAGCAGCACCATGGGTGAAGAAAAGTTGAGCAATTGGTCGCTTCAGGAAAGTTCTGAGCAAAACTTTATTGATCAGCTCATCACCGACCAGCCTTTTATCCCTAAATATTTCGCTTATGATGTGGAGCTCAACAGAAAAGGCGCAAAAGCTTTTGGACCAGCAATACAAAAGGTTAAAATCCTTGAAGAAGCCGCTCCCGATGAGTTGGATCCGGAACTCATCATCATAGACACCAGGCCACAGGAGATTTTCAAGACCGGCCATTTGCCCAATTCCTTTAATATTCAAATGGGGAACAAATTTGAAACATGGTTGGGCAGCATTATCAACCCGGGAGAGAGGTTTTATTTAACAGCAACCAATCCCCTGGAATTACATCATTTGATAGAACGAACTGCAAGTATTGGTTACGAAGAGTTTATAACAGCTGCTTTTGTGAATACATCAGGAATTGATAAAATGGATGCATTAAATATAGAAGATTTCACCCGTAATCCAGATCATTACACCATTGTAGATATCAGGAACGCATCTGAAACGAAGGCTCAGCCCGTTTTCCCGAACTCGATAAATATTCCATTGGGTGAGTTAAGAGAAGCTCAAAATATCCCTCTAAACAAACCCATTGTAGTCCATTGTGCAGGAGGTTACCGAAGTGCTGCCGGAAGCAGTATACTAAAAACCATCCTTCCTAAAGAGGCTAAGATTTATGATTTGGGAGAGGATATTAATTTATTCTATTAATTCACAGATCTTTAAATAACTAACATTATCCAGGTCTGCAGTACTTATTCTTGCAGACCTTTTTATTTCTGCCAGTTGATCATACACACTAAGCTAAGAAACACAGGCATTTGAATAAACAGACAATAAATAGAATTAAATTGTTGCCCCGGCTTTGGCTTTAAGATCTAAATAAATTAGATAATCCTGGTGTCAAAGTAATTCAAATAATTAAAACCATTTTTTTTAGGCACTGTTACTATAAAGCGTATTTACACGTAATCTTAAAGCAAAAGACTATGATGCAAAACACAAATATTAACAATAAAGGCCAGGTAAGATTATTCGAAAATTCATTTCTCGAATCACTTACCAAAACAAGGCCCTGGGCGATTTATGCGATCTATATCCCATTAATTATCTACCTTCTTTTTTATAGCCACGTAAAGTTAAATTACACTATCGGTTTTATTGTTACCGTGTTTTTTATAGCCATGTTAAGCTGGACGTTAGTCGAATACATTGCTCACCGTTATCTATTTCACCTTAATGCAAAAAGCGAATTAGGTAAAAGAATTGTTTATATTTTTCATGAAAACCATCACGAATATCCTAGGGATAAAATGAGGTTATTTATGCCTCCTGTTCCAAGTATAATATTAGCTTGTGTATTGCTGGGTGTTTTTTCGTTAGTGTCTTATGTATTTACCGGCACCGCTAATTACGCATATGTATATTTTTCAGGATTTCTATCTGGATACTTGATCTATGTATCTATGCATTATGCTATACATGCATATGCACCACCAAAGTTTCTAAAGCCTTTATGGAAGAATCATCACTTACATCACTATAAATATCCTGATAAGGGCTTTGGCGTAAGTTCTTCTTTTTGGGATAGAATTTTCGGAACAGTTCCAGAGAATAATAATAATTTTTAATATATCCTTTAATACAA
>JAZQRF010000155.1:0-3113 GCA_045629485.1 Pelobium sp.
TTTCTTTAATTTCTTCAACTCTGTTGGTTATTTCTGTTAACCTCATTTGTTGTTTTTCAGTTAAAGAAACAGCTTTGTCTGTTTTAGCCATAACGCTTACGGAACTAAATACCATAAGCAAAGAGAAGGCGATGTAAAGTAATTTTTTCATGTTGATTAAGTTTTAATGTAATGAATCTAATGCTACTAATCAAAAACTTGACCAAAGAATGGTTTAATTGATATTTAATCGAATAAAATTTCTGTTGATCAAGCTACCTTTCTGATTTTTATGCAAATGAATCAACAACGTAGCAAAGAGGTAGGTAAAACTTATCCTGATGATTTTCGGAACAGAGCGACATAAGGCAAATTAGAGTACAGCGAGCTTTCGCCAAACGTTTACCAAAGCTAGTGCCTTTTGGAATTTCACAGACTTTTACAGAGTTTTAAGGATTTGATGCTGAGTAGTTTAAAGGCATTATGCTTTTATAAAAGAAAAATAATCATTAAGCTCATGCTTTCAAAATAAATTGATCACTAGTTAAATATGATCCTCTTTGAGGGATTATTCAATACAAAATTATTGATCATATTCTGAATAAAAGTATAAGACGGATAAGGAGTAACCAACTCCTTGATATCCTTAAAATCTGAAGGGATTTTATTTTCAAGTAGGAAACCCATTCCATAAAAATCACCATTCTCTACCAATATGCAGCATTTTTCTTCTACTATCCGTCCTTCATCGATGATCATGTAAGTTTGGAAATCCGGTTTTAGAGTTGCCAAAGCCTTATTAACCCTGGTATTATAAAGCGCTGCACTTTCAAGTTTTTCACATGCGCCTTGGCATTTGCTTTCTTCTAAAGCCTTACAGCGATTCTTATTGTTTTGCAAAAAACTTAATTTAGGGCACAAATTAAATTCTTCCTTTATTTTCTTTAATAAGGCAAAGCCTTCTGCCTGGCTGTTAAAGCTGTAAAAAGGTTTTAAGAACTTCGTCTTCTTCCCTATTCCAAGGCTTAAATAGCCTGCCTGGGTTTCATATACATACAGGCCATACCTGGATTCGGGATTCTTTAATGCCCTGTTATGTGCCGGCCATAATCGTTTAATTTCCAATGTTTCCAATATCAGTGCTTGCAATTCGGTTCCACAAACTTCATGATGTACAGATCTAATATCACGCAAAAAAGATTGTTTCTTTTTATCGGGATTATTATTTGAAAAATGGCTGCATACCCTTTTGTATAAATTAATGGCCTTGCCTACATAAATAATCTTATCATTTTTGTCCTTAAAATAATACACTCCCGGTTGATGGGGTAAATCCAGAATTTGTTTCTTAGGAAGATTTGGAGGCAAAAGCTGCTCTTTTGAGTTAACCTTTAAGGCTTGCTTAATCTCATGATTAACATCCTTAGAGACGATTAAATTTAATAAAGAGGTAGTGGCTATAGCATCTCCCATTGCCCTGTGCCTGTTTTCAATAATTATATTTAAGCTTTTGCATAATTTACCCAAACTGTAAGACGGATAGCCGGTTAAAACTTTTCTTGCTAACCGAACGGTACAAAGTTTCCTGCTATTTAACAGGTAACCAGATTTTTTTAAACGATAAACTATAAAGGAATAATCAAAGTTAACGTTATGAGCAACGAATATTTTACCTTCTAATAGTTGGAATATTTTTTCTGCAACCTCAGAAAATAACGGTGCATCGGCAACCATCTCATCAGAGATGCCTGTTAAAGACTGGATGAATATGGGAATTTCCTGCTGAGGATTAATGAGACTCTCGAACTTATCCAGCACACTTACTCCATCAGAAATAACTATGGCAATTTCTGTAATACCATGCGAGCTGGCATGTCCTCCCGTCGTTTCAATATCCACAATTGCAAACAGCTTCTCATTCATAAGGCAAAAATACTAAACAATTTAGCAAATATTAGTATATTTAAGAATGATTTTTTTAATGTTCAATTCGTTTCTAATTTTTATATTTAGCATATTTTTTAATTGATGAACAAACTATATTATTCTCTTACGGCTCTGTTATTAGCCGGAGGTTTGTCGGTAAATGCACAAACCACAAAAAAAAGTGCTCCTGCTAAGAACGGTAAAAAATCTAAAGTAGTTGAAGCAGTAAAACCTGTTTACAATGCAACAGATTCTGCAAGTTATTCTTTTGGCTTAAAAATAGCACAAGGTTTAAAATCTGATGGGGTAACTACTTTAAATTACGATCTACTCGCTAAAGCTATGGAAGATGTTTTTAAAGGAGACTCTGCGATGTTAACAGACGAGCAATCGTCCCAAGTTATCTCTGCTTTTTTAGAAGCTTCCAGTAAAGCAAAATTCGCTTCTGCTATAGAAGAAGGAAACAGCTTTTTAGCAGCTAATAAAGCTAAGAGTGGCATTACTACATTGTCAAGCGGGTTACAATATGAAGTGTTAACTGCCGGAACAGGTGCCAAGCCAAAAGCAGAAGACGAAGTAACTGTACATTACAAAGGCACTTTATTAAACGGTAAACAATTTGATAGTTCTTACGACAGAGGCGAACCTATCAGTCTCCAGCTTAACCGCGTGATTCCTGGATGGACAGAAGGCGTACAATTAATGCCGGTAGGTTCTAAATACAGATTTTATATTCCTTATGCACTGGGCTATGGCGAACGCGATGCTGGCGCTGATATCCCTGCTTACAGCACTTTAATATTTGATATCGAACTCATCAAAATAGGAAAGTAATTGCACTATATAAAGAATGGCTTTGTTCTTTATCACACCATTATCAAGTTATGATAAAGAACAAAGCATTTTTATTTAACAAGTTACTCTTTCGATTGATGCATGTGTCTTTTCTTTCTAGCCAATTCTATATAATTAAGAATCTTTATCGAACAGAATAGCCATATCACTCCTATACTAAATCCGGCAACTACATCGGTAAAATAGTGAACCCTTAGGTAAACTCTACTCAAACCAATCATCAAAATCAGAAAAACCAATAAGGCACTCACTATAATGTTTACATATCTATTTTTGATGTATATAAAAGAAATATAAATAAGTAACCCATAAAAAGTCACACTACTCATGGCGTGTCCGCTGGGAAAACTTAA
>JAZQRF010000156.1:0-10525 GCA_045629485.1 Pelobium sp.
TTATTCCTTACCTTCCCTTTAAGCTTGTTTATTTTGAAGAATTTGAAACCAGAGCAGAAGCAATTAAAAGAGAGAGATACTTTAAAACAGCCGCTGGAAGAAGATTCTTAAAAGGGAGATTAGTTTAGTTCAACGTTTATCCCGGAATAAAATCCTAACCTTAATTTGGTTACAACTATCCTCAATTCGGATACATGTCCCGCAGGCTTATTGTAGAGATTTGTTGTATAAAATTAATAATTATGCAAACAGATGAAAAGAAAGTAGCACTTGTATCAGGAGCGAATACGGGTGTAGGTTATGAAATAGCAAAAGCCCTTGCGGCTAACGGCTATACCGTATATGTAGGGTCCCGCAATCTGGAGAAAGGCGAAGCTGCCGCTGCCAAAATCAGTGAAAAGGCAAAAGCCATTCAGTTAGATATTACAGACACCGATTCCATCGATGCTGCAGTAAAGCTGATAGAAAGTGAATTTGGGTATCTTACCTTATTAGTGAATAACGCCGCTATTTCGCATGCAGGAAAACCCGGACGCACCATGGAGGAAATCCTTGGAGCGCAATTTCCCAGCGTTGCATCGATAAAAGAGATGCGTACTGTTTGGGACACGAATGTATTTGGAACGCTGGCAGTGACGCAGGCTTTTTTACCTTTATTACGAAATGCAAAGTCCGCTCGCATTGTAACTGTTTCAAGCGCATTGGGTTCTCTTACAGCCAACTCAGACCCCGCAAACCCTTACCGTAAGTCATTCGATGCTGTTTATGGTGCTTCCAAAACTGCGCTCAATGGTGTTTTCCTGTCTCTAGCGATAGAATTAGAGGGATCCGGTATCAAGGTAAATTTAGTAAGTCCGGGTTTTACCGCAACGGCACTCAATAATTTTCAGGGTACCGACACCGTAGAAGAAGGTTCTCTAGAACCAATACGGGTAGCATTGGCAGAAGATATCCCTTCGGGTCTTTTTACAGGGCCAGAGAATTTCACAGGTCCGGACAATATCGTTCCGTGGTAATACCAAACCTGATAAAGAAACCTGTGGCACCAGCATTGTCATAGGTTTTTTTTAAATTTATAGAATGAACTTTGTGGGTGCCGCAGACAAGAAAATAGGGAAGGGCTCATTCAGGTATTTGTTACTCATGAAAAATATATTCTGATGAAAAAGAAGGAGAGTAATCTCGTAAGGTTTATATCTATAGCCGAGAGTCATAAGGCTTTTGGTTTGCCTAAACCACAACATCCATTAATAAGCCTGGTACATTTTGATGAAAGTAACCCTTTCCATGCTGATATGGCTCCTATCTATGATGTGTTGGATTTCTATAAAATCACTTTCATTACAAAAAACAGCGGAAAATTAAAATATGGCCGCGAATATTATGATTTTAATGAAGGGAGTATGTTATTTCTGGCACCCAACCAATTAGTGGGAACCACAGAATACAGCCGAAATACTCACGCCTACATATTACTGATACATCCCGATTTCTTTCTTGGTTATCCGCTGGCAAAAAAGATTAAGGAATATGATTACTTTTCTTATGCAGTTAATGAAGCCCTTCACCTGTCCGATCAGGAGAAGGACACCATGCTGTCTGTTTACACCAGTATGAGCCTGGAACTCAACAACCGGCTGGACGAATTTAGCCAGGAAGTAATGGTTGCCCATATAGAGCTGCTGTTAAGTTACGTTAATAGGTTTTACAAACGTCAATTCATTACCCGCAGGGCTGTAAATAATGATATTCTTCAAAAAATAGAAGCGTTGGTAGATTCTTATTACAACAGTCAGCAATCATTACATACAGGAGTACCTACGGTACAATTTTTATCGGATAATTTAAATGTTTCGCCGGGCTATCTAAGTGATTTGCTCCGGTCACTTATCGGGGTAGGGGCACAGCAGTATATCCATTTGAAACTTGTAGACAAAGCAAAAGAAAAGCTTTCGACAACCGATTTGTCCATCAGTGAAATCGCATACGAGTTGGGCTTCGAACATTCGCAAAGTTTCAGTCGCTTATTCAAAATGAAAACTGGAATATCTCCTGTACAATTTAGATCTTCCTTCTAATGTTCATTTGATGCGCCGTTCTTAAACACCCCAATACTCAAATCAATCTTTTCTTCAGCTCCTAGAAATTAACCGTATTACCTGCTGCTAACCAGTTCCTTAATTTTTGTTCCGGCGCTTATAAATATGATTCCTGACCTTTGTCCATAAGAACCTTAAACCGGAAGATTATTTTACTGCTCAGGATCTCCTAACAAAAGCAAATGCCGTATCTTAGAATTAATAATTAAATAGTCCATCCTTTTGTCGGCTTTATCCATTTTAATAAAAGTGATTTTAAGATAGTTTTACTTCACCATTATCAACCATTAAATAGCGCACTGCAATTAATAATTAAATATATCCTGATGATAAAAAAGTATCTTCTTTTCCTTTTCGTATGCTGTTTTTTAGCGATGTATGCTGCCGCACAACAAAAACCATTAAAATTATGGTACCAGCAACCTGCAAAAATATGGGAAGAAACCCTGCCCCTGGGTAATGGCAGGTTGGGAATGACTCCTGATGGAGGCGTTTCAAAAGAAAAAATCGTATTAAATGATATTACTTTATGGTCTGGAAGTCCGCAGGATGCGAATAATTACGAAGCCCATAAAAGCCTGCCCAAAATAAGGCAATTAATATTAGAAGGGAAGAATGATGAGGCTCAGGCACTGGTAAACAGGGATTTTGTTTGTAAAGGCCCGGGTTCCGGAGGGGCACAGTGGGGAAAGTTCCAGGTGTTAGGAGAGCTGGCCATCGCATTTACCTATAAGGATGTAAAATCTGGCGAGCCAAATGTTGAGCATTATCAAAGAGAGCTGTCTTTGGACAGTGCTTTGGCAAACTGTACTTACCGGGTAAATGGAGTGAATTATAAAAGAGAATATTTTACCAGTTTTGATGATGATGTCAGCATCATCAGGATAACGGCAGACCGACCGGGGCAGCTTAACTGCCAGATTTCATTGAGTCGCCCGGAGCGATTTGAGGTGAAGACTGAGGGAACAGAACTGCAAATGTATGGCCAGCTGGATAACGGTATTGATGGAAAAGGAATGCAGTATTTAACCAGGGTAAGTGCCAAATTAAAAGGTGGAACACTAAGTACCAGCAATAATTCTTTAACGGTTAAGGATGCCACAGAGATGATTATTTTTGTTTCTGCCGCAACAGATTTTCGTGGTTTTGCTTTTAGGGATAAAACAAAGCAGCTGCTTGCTTCTGCTGTTAAAAAGCCCTACGACACGCAAAGAGCAAAACACATCACCAACTACAGGAAATTATTTAGCAGGTTAAGTATAGATTTGGGAGAAGGGCCGTCATCAACCCTTCCAACAGATCAAAGGCTAAACTCCTTTTATCAGAACTATAGAGATGACAACTCATTGGCAGCATTATTTTACCAGTATGGAAGGTATTTAAGTATCAGCAGCACCAGGGTTGGACTGCTTCCGCCAAACCTCCAGGGCTTGTGGGCACACCAGATCAATACCCCATGGAACGGAGATTACCACCTGGACGTAAATGTGCAGATGAACCACTGGCCGGTTGAAGTCTCTAATCTTTCTGAATTAAATTTACCATTGGCAGAACTGGTAAGAAGCCTGGTGGTGCCGGGAGAAAGAACAGCAAAGGCCTATTATAATGCCAGAGGCTGGATAGCACATGTGATTACCAATGTATGGGGATTTACCGAGCCGGGAGAGAGCGCTTCCTGGGGAGCGGCCAATGCAGGCTCGGGCTGGCTATGCAATAATCTTTGGGAGCACTATGCTTATACGAAAGATAAAAAGTATTTACGAAGCATTTACCCGGTGCTTAGAGGGTCGGCCCAGTTCTACAGCGATGCCCTGATCAAAGATCCAAAAACCGGGTGGCTCGTAACCTCTCCATCTGTTTCGCCTGAAAATACTTTTTACCTCCCTAACGGTAACACCGCCAGCATATCAATGGGGCCAACGATAGATAACCAGATTGTAAGAGAGCTGTTTACCAATATCATTACAGCATCAGAGATTTTAAATACAGACAAGGACTTTAGGGAGGAGCTGCGTGAAAAACTAAAATCTGTTCCTCCAATAGGGCAAATCAGCAAAGACGGTCGTATCATGGAATGGCTGGAAGATTATGAAGAAACAGATCCTCAGCACAGGCATATTTCCCATTTGTATGGCCTGTATCCGGCCTCTTTAATCACGCCTACTGCAACTCCAGAGTTGGCAGCAGCAGCAAAAAAAACACTGGAAGTACGGGGAGATGATGGCCCCAGCTGGACTATTGCTTACAAATTATTATTCTGGGCGAGATTACATGATGGAAACCGGGCATTTAAACTCTTTAAAGAATTATTAAAGCCAACCTTGAGAACGGATATTAATTATGGCGCCGGTGGAGGTGTTTATCCTAATTTGCTGTCTGCGGGACCTCCTTTCCAGATCGATGGGAATTTTGGAGCAGCAGCTGGAATAGCCGAAATGTTATTGCAAAGCCACGATGGGTTTATAGACCTGCTTCCTTCTATTCCTGATGCCTGGAAAAATTATGGGGAAATAAAAGGTCTTAAAGCCAAAGGAAATTTCACTGTGGATATGGCCTGGAAAGATGGAAAAATCACCACCTATAAAATATCATCTCCGAAAATGACCAAGGTAAAAGTAAAGGTTAACGGAGAAATGAAAGAAATCCTTACGTCTAAAATTTAGCAGACAAAAAGCATGAGATTCGTATTTAAAAAAGCGGCTGTATTATTACTTCTATTATATGTTTTGGCGATGCATTGCACAACAGCTGCAGAGGTTAAAAATTACTTGTTAAAGTCACCTGATCATAATTTGCAGGTTAAAATAGCGGTAAACGATAGCATCACCTATACTGTATCGTATAAAAACTCAGAAGTTATATTACCATCTGCGATAGCGCTGATTTTAGAAGACAGGACCCTGGGACTTGGCGCTATAGTGAAAAGCACAAAAACAAAAACTGTTAAGGAGGAATTGAGACCTGTTTACGGTAAATTTTCCAGTATCAGGAATGATTATAACGAACTTATTCTTAACCTGTCAGGTAATTATGCTGTTGTGTGGCGGGCTTATGATGAAGGAATTGCCTATCGTTTTATTACCACGATAAAAGATTCTGTAAAGGTGATTAATGAACGGGCAGATTTTAATTTGGCGGGATCACCGTCGGCTATTTTTCCCGAAACCGATAACCTCACCACATGGGAAATGCCTTATGTAAATTATCCCGCAAAGGACGCAATTACTGAAGGAAAAACGGCAATAACTCCGGCCTTGTTCTCCCATCATTCGGGCATGCGAATAATTATTGCCGAATCAGATGTTTTGGATTATCCAGGCATGTACATCAGGAAGAAAGGCGATAACATGACAGGTGTTTGGGCAAATTATGCATCAAAATCCGTTTTAGGAAGCTGGGGAGATTTTGTTTCTGTAGTAAAGGAAAGGGCAAATTTCATCGCGAAAACCGAAGGTAAAAGAGCATTTCCCTGGCGAATAGTAATGGCAACCGATGATGATAAAAGTTTGCTGACCAATGAATTGGTCTATAAACTCGCAGGACCACAGCAAATAAAAGAGGTATCCTGGATTAAGCCCGGGAAAGCAGCATGGGAATGGTGGCATGATGCGATGCTGCCTGGCGCAGCCATTCCTTCGGGTATGGATAACAGGAATACGGCTTTGTATAAACATTATGTAGATTTTGCTGCCGAGTATAATCTCGAATACCTTATGATTGATGCAGGATGGTCTAATAACCATGATATGCAAAAGGTCAATCCGAAAGTAAACATCGAAGAAGTTATCAGTCATGCAGCATCTAAAAATGTAGGAGTTTTTTTATGGTGCGTGGCCACGACTTTAATGGCTAATCTCGATGAAAACCTTGATTTTATTCAGTCATTAGGAGCAAAAGGCCTAAAGGTTGATTTTATAGACCGTGATGATCAGGAGGCCATTACCTGGTTTGAGATTATTGCTAAAGCCGCAGCAAAAAGAAAATTGATGGTGAATTTCCATGGTTGCAGCAAGCCAACTGGCTTACAGAAGGCCTATCCTAATATTGTTAATTATGAAGCGGTAAGAGGTGCCGAAAGTGCAAAATGGGACTATACCATTCATCCGGATCATCAATTGACTATCCCTTTTATCAGAATGCTTGCGGGCCCTTTAGATTATACGCCTGGCTCTATGAGGAATGTTTCCAAGGAGAAATTTAAGCCGGTAGATCCTGGTTTGCCTTCCACTATGGGAACAAGAACTCATGAATTGGCGATGTTTGTAATTTATGACCAGGCATTTGCGATGCTCTGCGATTCTCCTGAGGAATACAGGAAGTATCCGGATATTATGAAATTCTTAGCCGCAGTGCCTACCACTTTTGAAGATACAAAAGTGCTGGATGCAAAAGTAGCAGAATATGCGATGATGGCTAAGAAAAAAGGAGAGAGCTGGTTTGTTGGAGCCATGACGAATTGGGAGTCGAGGGAGTTGACACTGGACCTTTCTTTTTTACCTGAAGGAAAGACCTATACTGCCGAAATTTATACCGATACTGCCGATTCAAATATCGATGCATCGCAATACAAACACCAGACTATTCAGGTGAACAACCAGTTTAAAACTAAGCTTACCTTGGCAAAAGGCGGAGGCGCAGTACTATATATACATCCCTAATCAGGAAATTTAAATAAAATATTAACCGAAGAATCAACGTATATGAAATTAGAAATGTCCTTTTTTAAGAAGTTGCCAGTTTTGCTGATTACAACATGCTTTACCGGTAATATTGCCGCTCAAACGATTAATATTCCTGTTGAAACACAAAACAATGCGTTGGTTTTGCAGGCTGATGCAAATAAAAACCTGGGTATTATTTATTTTGGAGAAAAGCTCCACACTTCCGCCGAATATGAATACATCCCTTCAGCCTATAAGCAAACGGATGATTATACAGGAGTTTTAAATTCGGCCTATACTTCATCCGGGTCAAGAAACCTGATGGAACCTGCGATAACGGTAACCCATGCAGATGGCAATAACTCGCTGGATTTAAGGTATGTTAGCCATAAGGTAGAGAAAAAGGATGCCAATGTAGCTGTAACCAGCATTTTATTGAAAGATCCGGTCTATAATTTTGAAGTTACCCTATATTATAAAACATATTTTAAGGAAGATGTAACCGAGCAGTGGAGCGTTATTAAACACAAAGAAAAGGGAAATGTAACGCTGCATAAATTTGCCTCAGCTAATCTGTATATCAAAGCAGAGAGTTATTGGTTAAAGCAATTTTATGGCGATTGGGCCAAAGAGATGCAGTTTGAAGAAAGCAAGCTGACACACGGTATTAAAACGCTCGATACTAAATTGGGTACCAGGCCAAACTTGTTCCAGCCCTCTGTTTTTATGGTTTCGCTGGATAAAGCTGCTACAGAAGATGAAGGGAAAGTCCTTTATGGTGCCCTGGAGTATAGTGGTAATTTCCGTATAGATCTGGAGCTGGACAACCGGAATAATTTGAGAATTATTGCAGGAATAAATAACTATGCTTCGCCTTATACGTTAAAACCCAATGAAGAATTTGTTACCCCTGCATTTTTATATACTTTCTCTGATAAAGGAAAAGGAGATGCCAGCAGGAAGCTGCATAGCTGGGCCCGTAACTATAAATTACTGGACGGAAAAGGAGAAAGATTAACCTTGTTGAATAATTGGGAAGCCACTTATTTTGATTTTAATGAAAATAAACTTTTTGGCTTGTTAAAAGATACCAAAAAGTTAGGGGTAGATCTTTTCCTGCTGGATGATGGCTGGTTTGCCAATAAGTATCCAAGGAATGGCGATACAGCAGGTTTGGGCGACTGGGAAGAGAATCGGGAAAAATTACCCAATGGCATTTCATCATTGGTAAAAGAGGCAAAAAACAACGATGTAAAATTTGGAATCTGGATAGAGCCTGAAATGATAAATCCTAAAAGCCAGCTATACGAAAAGCATCCGGATTGGGTGATTAAGCAACCTAACAGGGAAGAATATTATTTCAGAAACCAGCTTGTACTAGACCTAAGCAATCCTAAAGTACAGGATTTTGTTTACGGCGTCGTAGATGATTTATTTACGAAGGACCCGGAACTGGCTTACATTAAGTGGGATTGTAACGCAGTGATATACAATGCACACTCCCCATATCTAAAAAATCAGTCGCATTTTTACATAGAGTATATGCGTGGTTTGTATAAAGTGCTGGAAAAAATAAGGGCAAAATACCCAACAGTACCTATGATGCTTTGTTCTGGTGGCGGCGGCAGGGTAGATTATTCGGCCTTACAATATTTTCAGGAATACTGGCCCAGCGATAATACCGATCCGTTAGAAAGGATTTTTATGCAATGGGAATATTCGTATTTTTATCCTGCCATCAGCTCTTCAAATCATGTAACCGACTGGGGAAAACAACCCATAAAGTTCCGTACAGACGTAGCAATGATGGGAAAATTGGGATTTGATATTGTAGTGAACCATTTGAATCAGCAAGACTTGACCTTTTGCCAGGATGCTATTAAAACCTACGACAACCTAAAGCCCATCATCTGGCAAGGAGATCAATACCGTTTAGCTAATCCTACAGCAGGCGATGTGGCGTCTGTGCTTTATTTAAATGAAGCTAAAAGTACCGGGGTAATATTTAATTATTTGGTAAACAATCGTTACGGTGCAGGAAGCAAACATCCATTGAAATTGAAAGACCTTAAACCAGGCAGCAGGTATAGAATTACTGAGGTTAACTTGTATCCGGGCACTTCTTCCAGTATAAATGCAGACAAGACTTATACAGGAGATTTTTTAATGAAGATAGGGTTTAATCCAGATGTAAGGGCGGGAAGGACGAGTGTGGTATTGTACCTGGAAGAAATTAATTGATATATTTATATTCACTCTTGAAATGATTCAAAAACGAAGAGATTTTATAAAAACATTTGGGACTCTTACTTTAGGCGCTGGTGCAGTTGTCGTTTCTCCACAATTGTTTGCCTTTAAAAGGAGTAAGTTTGATATTTCTTTAGCTCAATGGTCATTACATAAATCACTGTTTGCGGGGAAATTAGACAATCTTAATTTTCCGGTAAAAGCAAAAAGGGATTTCAATATCAATATTGTTGAGTATGTAAATGTGTTTTTTAACAAAAAGGAAAAGGACACCAATTATTTAAAAGAATTACTTTTGAGAACCCAGGATAATGGCGTCTTTAATCATCTTATTATGGTAGACGGCGAAGGGGATTTAGCGAGTTTTTCTGATAAAGAACGCTTAAAATCAGTAGAGAATCATTATAAATGGATTGATGCGATTAAGTTTTTAGGAGGAAAATCTATTAGAGTAAACGCAAGTGGCCACGGAAATGCCGCAGACGTAAAAGCTGCAGCTGTTGATGGTCTTGGGAAACTTACAGAATATGGCCAAAAAAACAAGATTAATGTAATTGTAGAGAATCATGGAGGATTATCTTCTAATGGTGCATGGTTGGCAGATGTTATAAAACAGGTTAATAATAAATATTGCGGCACATTGCCAGATTTTGGGAATTTTAGAATAAATGATAAGGAAGAATATGATAAATATTTAGGAGTACAAGATTTGATGCCTTATGCAAAAGGTGTAAGTGCAAAAACTTATAACCTAAATGATAAAGGCTATGAAACAGATATTGATTACGATAGAATGTTTGAGATCATAAATGAATCTCGCTGGAAAGGAATTATCGGAATTGAATACGAGGGAGATCATCTGAGTGAGGATGAAGGTATCCGGGTCACTAAGAAGTTGATAGAGCGTTATATATAAATATGTTTAAAAGAACTTATAAAAAACTATTAATAGCTGTAATAGTATTATCCTGTCTGAATGTTTCAGCCCTGGAAAACTATAAATCCACTCAGGGTTTAACCAGTGGGAAGGAGCAGGATGTTTTAGGTAAATTAATCCTTCCGGCTATATTTACAGATCATATGGTTTTGCAACAGGAAACGGATGTTGTTTTCTGGGGCAAATCAGCTCCAGGAGAAGAAGTGTACATTAATACCGGTTGGGACAAACATACCTATCAAACCCAAGCTAAAGAAACAGGCGATTGGGAAATTAAAGTTAGAACGCCGTCTTATGGCGGTCCGTATACGGTGAATGTATCTGTGCCTGGTGGCGAAGCACTTACGCTTAAAGATGTGTTGATTGGAGAAGTATGGCTATGCTCCGGACAATCCAATATGGAAATGCCACCGGCAGGCTGGGGAAAAATCATCAACTATGAAAAGGAAATCGCAGAAGCAAACTACCCGGAGATAAGGTTGCTGCAGGCGGAACATGTCACCAGCGACTTTCCTTTAAACGATGTTAAATTAAATAATGGCGGAAGCTGGCAGCCTTGTACTCCTGAAAGCGTCGCAGAG